>JAYTFQ010000846.1:0-7922 GCA_043734225.1 Anaerolineales bacterium
AAAACTGCCGATCTTACCGACGAGCCTTGCTGACCACTTTCTTGCTCGCGGTCCTACTCACCACTTTCTTGCTGGCGGCCTTCTTGGCCGACTTTTTGGCTGGGGCCTTCGCGCCCTTCGCGGACTTCCGCGCCGGCCGGCGCGCCCCGCCGTTCGCGGCGGCGATGGCCTGGCGCAAGGTTTTGGCCGAAAGCTCCACCAGCCAGGAATAGAACTCATCCGACAGCACGCCCGAGCCGTGGTCTTGAATGAATTTCAGCTGCGCGGCCGTCAGCTCCGAGTCGGCCGTGGCCATGGCGTTCTTATACGGATTGGCCGGTGTGCGGTCCAGCGGCGCCACGAACTCCACGGTCAGCGCGTCGTTGTAGCCCGCCTGGCGCAGCGTCTTCACCAGTTTGGGCCAATCATAGTCGCCCTGGCCGCAGGCCATGCGGTTGTTGTCGGCCACATGGAAGTCCACCAGCTTCTTGCCGGTTTCCAAAATGGCCTTGTGCAGGTCGGCTTCTTCAATATTGATGTGGAAGGCATCCAGGCACACCCCGCAATTGGCTCCCACTTCGGCCGCCAACAGCAGCGCCTGGTCGTGGCGGTTAAGGAAGTTCGTCTCGAACCGGTTCAGTGGTTCCAGCGCCATCAGCACGCCGGCTTTCTCGCTGTGCGCGTAGATTTCGCGCAGGCCCTCCACCGCCCATTTCCACTCTTGCTCGGGCGTGTCCATGGCCGCCACCTTGCCCACTTGTGACGGCACGATGGTCATCTCATGACCCGCGAGCTCCTTCACCATGGTGATGCAGTCTTTGATGTATTTGACCGAGTTCTCGCGCACCTGCGCGTCAGCATGGATCAGGTCGCGTCCGGCAAACATTAAGCTCACCGAGCCCCAGCAGGTGAGCTTATGCTCTTTGAGCAGCCGGCCGACTTCCTTGGTGTTGTACTTCTCGGGTTCGCCGCTAATTTCGATCGCGTTATAGCCATATTTGGCCAGGCGCCGGATGGTGGTCTCAATCGGCTCGGCCCGCATCCAGTTGTGCATCGAAAGAAACATGGGTGGTGCCTCCTTATTGGTGTGAGTTCAGGGTGAGCGTGCTGATGTTTCGCGGATGGCCGGTTTCAGGTTAATCGGCTGCGACAACCTCCTTAACCCAGCTCGCCTATGACAATTGCTCGGCCAGCAATTCAAAAAGCCCGGTCAACTTCAGTTTGGCGCCGGCCGTGTAGGGCTCCAGATGGGCTAACGCCACCGGATCCTCGGTCAACAATTGCTCGGCCCCCGTCTCGGCCGCCTCTGCCAGCCGGGCGCGCGCCATTCGTTCCGCCAGCACGGGCTGAGTGAATTCCAGCCCGCCCACTGCGCCGCCGGGCGCGGCGCGCCCCTCGCGCCAAAACATTTCATGCAGCGGCTGGCTGAGCAGGGCGGCCAAAACGCGCCGCGCCTGAGCGGCTCGTCCAGGGAAATGCGGCGTGTGGGCCGGATCGTGATAGGTGTAGCGGCCGGTCACCGGCCGGAAGCTCAGTTGGCCTGTCTCCACCGCTGCCGCCAACAGCGACATCAACTCGATGACGGCCACGCCCTCGGGCAGTTGCAGGCCCAGGGCGGGCAGCGCCTCGGCAAAGGCCCGCGCGTCCTCCGGGGTGAGGACGATCAGGCGTGAGCAGCCCGAGGCGCTGATCTCCGCCAGGGCTGTTTGGGCCAGCGCCTGGGCGGTTTCGCGCAGGCCCAACGCCAGGGGCAGGTAAGCCGACGATAGCCCCACGCCGACCGGCACGTATTCAATTCCCAGCGCTGCCAGCAGTTGGCGCGCGGCGTTCAAAGTCTGGGGGTGCGCATGCCGCGCCGCGGCCCCCACGAACAAAGCGCTGGGCGCGCGGCCGGCAGCGCTCAGTGGCTGAGATTCTTGGTAGGGGTTGCCCCATTGACGCAGGCGAGCATCGAGCGCCACAACCGCCTCCGGCGCCAGGCCCAGGCTAACCACATGCGCGCGCGCGGCGGCGATGGACGCCGGTAGCGGCTGGTCGGTGACGCAGTTGGATTGGCACAGGCCGCACTGGGCGCACTGGTATAGGGTGTCCACGGCCTCGGTGTCCCAATGCAGTTGGCCGCGATCGGCCGAGGCAATCATGAGCGCCCAGCCATGCGGCGTGGTCGCCTCGCGCTTGGTTGTCCTTCCCACCGGGCAGGTGTGGCGGCACATCAGGCAGTAACGGCACAGCTCGTAGGACGTGGTGTGATCGGCCAGGCTCATAGGCTGAAGCCCAGCTTTCCAGGATTCATAATGCCGCGCGGGTCCAGCGCCTGCTTGATGGTTTCCAGTGTCGGCCAGGCGGCGCCATATTGCTCGCGCATCAACCGGCCCAGCTTCAGCCCAATGCCGTGATGTTCGTTCAGCATGCCGCCGTTGGCCAGCGAGGTGCGGGCGGCCGTGGTCCAAATGCGGTTGTGCAGCCGCAGCGCCTCGTGCGGGTCTTGGGGCGGCTCGTCGATGATAAACCGGTCGTAAACCATCACCCCCCACGGGAACCAGTGCGAAAAATGCGCGATGTAGCGCACGTTCCACGCGGCAAAGTTGTCTTCGATCGCCGCTTTCTTGGCATAGTAGACCTTTTCAATATTGGCAAACGTGCACACGGTCTCGATGGTGCCGTACATCTTGGGCAGCGATAGGCTCAGCGGCGGATAATAGAAGTCGTAACGATGCTCCCACCACTCCTCGCCCGGCGCCCGGCCCAGGTCGCGCGCCCCCAGCTCAATGCAGATGGCCAGCGCGCGCTGCTCCTGGGCCGCCGCGATTTCGGCGTAACCGTCGAAGCCGAGAATGAGATAGGCGCCCTGTACGTCCAGGTTCAACACGCGCTTGACCAGCGTGGCCGTGGAGTTGGGGTCATACAGCCGCAGCACCAGCGGGTCCAGGCGAGCCGTCATGATGCGCCGGCCGGCCTCCAGCGCGCGCGTCAGATCGTCAAACAGCACGGCCCGAAACAGGCGCGTCTCTGGTTGATGCTCGATCTGCATCGTCGCCTCGGTGATCACGCCCAGTGTGCCTTCCGAGCCGACTAGAAAATTGAGCAGCCCCGGCCCGGAGGCGTGGCTGCGCACCGGCGGTGTGCGAATGATGGTGCCATTGGGCATGACGGCTTCAATCGACAGCACCAGGTCCTCGGCCTTGCCGTACTTGGTCGAGATAACACCCGAGCCGCGCGCGGCCAGATACCCGCCCAGCGTGGCGGCGTTGGCCGAGGCCGGGTAATGCGGCAGGGTCAAGCCCTTTTCATTCAAAGCCCATTCCAATTGGGTGCCGATAATGCCGGCCTGCGCCCGCACGGTTAGCGAGCGCTCGTCAATCTCGAAGATCCGATCCAGGCGTTTCAGATCCAGCACAATGCCGCCAAAAATGGGCGCCGCGCCGCCCTGGGTGCCCGACCCGCCGCCCCACGGCACAACCGGCAGACGGTAGACGTTGGCGATCTTCAGGATCCGCGACACTTCGTCTGGCGAGCCCGGATGGATCACCACGTCGGGCGCCACCGGGGCCTGGCCGCGGTCGAGCCACATTTGCGGCATCCACGACCAATCGGTTGAATAGACAAGCAGGTCCGTTGCGCGGGTTGACACGAATTCGTCGCCCACGACGTCGGCCAGCTCGCTCAAAATCATGTCAAAGGGATAACCTCGAGTGGCCATGCTGGATCACTGATCTCCGAGGCTTTGGCCGGTCGCCGCGTCAAAGAAGTGCAGACGCTCGACATTCGGCCTCAGCCAGACGAGTTGCCCGGCTTGCAGCGTTACCGTTGGCGCGGTGCGCACTTTCAGGATGGCCTGGCCCACCCGCACATCCACAATCGTCCGGTCGCCCAGCAGCTCAAAGACAAAAACCTGCCCCGCCTGGCTGCCCGCGCTCGCGACCGTCTCCAGCGCCAGATCTTCCGGCCGCACCCCCAGGATCACTTGCTCGCGCCCGCCGCGGCGGATGGTGTCGCGCCAGCGCTCCGTAAGCGCCAGGGACCAGCTCCGGTCGGGCGCGCGCAGCGCCGCCGCGCCATCCACCACCAGCTCGCCAGTGAGAAAATTCATCCGCGGATGGCCCACGAAGCCGGCCACAAACTGATTGACCGGTTGGTCGTACACCTGGCGCGGCGTGCCCACCTGCTGCAGGGTGCCCTTATTCAAAACAGCAATCCGGTCGGCCATTGACATGGCCTCCACCTGGTCGTTGGTCACATAAAACCAGGTGGTGTTAAGCTCGTGGTGCAAATGATTCAGCTCGGTGCGCATTTCCACCCGCAGCTTAAAATCCAGGTTGGTCAGTGGCTCGTCCATCAAAAACACGCGCGGCTGACGCACCATGGCCCGGCCCAGGGCCACCCGCTGCTGTTCGCCGCCCGACAGTTGAGCCGGACGGCGCTGCAGCAGATGCTCGATGTGCAGCAGACCGGCCACCTGCCGCACCTGGCGTTCGATGTCGGTCTGGCCCAGGTGGCGCGCTTGGAGTGGAAAAGCGATGTTTTGGAAGACCGTCTTGCGCGGATAGAGCGCATACGTCTGAAACACCAGCGCCACGTCGCGCTCGGCCGGCGAGACGCCCGCCATGGCCTGGCCGTCGAAAAACACATCGCCGGATTCGGGCGCCTCCAGGCCGGCGACGCAGCGCAGGGTGGTGGTCTTGCCCGCGCCCGATGGGCCAAGCAGCACCAAAAACTCGCGGTCGGCGATTTCGAGCGTCAGGTCATTCACAGCCGTGACCGTCCCGAAACGTTTCGTCAGATGCTCCAGTTTGAGATGCGCCATCGTTACCTTAGTGCCCGCCCGCTGGCAATGTCGAAAACATGCAGCCGGGCGCGATCCACGTCCACGCCCACGGTCTGGCCGCGCTCCAACTCCAGCGTGGGCGGCGCCTTGGCCAACAGTAACTGTTCACCAGCCACCCGCAGGCCGTAGTTCGTTTCGTCGCCCAGCGGCTCGCGGGAGTAGACCTCGGCCTGCAGATCGGCGCCGGCCGACGTGGTGAGGTGCAGATCTTCCGAGCGCACCCCCAGGCGCAGCGGCTGCCCGGCCGGCAGGAGGGCGGCCAGTTGGGGCTCAAGCGGCAGCCGCAGGCGCGCGCCGGCACCCACCAGCGCTGGGCCCTCGCCCAGCGTGACATCCACGAAGTTCATGGGCGGGCTGCCGATGAAGCCCGCGACAAACAAACTGGTGGGGTGGTCGTAAACTTCCAGGGGGGTGCCCACCTGCTGAAGCACCCCATGGTTCATAACAGCAATGCGATGGCCGAGCGACATGGCCTCGGTTTGGTCGTGGGTCACGTACAGGGTGGTAACGCCCAATTCGGCCTGCAAATGCTTGATTTCGACCCGCACCTCGGCCCGCAGTGAGGAGTCCAGGTTGGTGAGCGGCTCGTCCATCAGGAACACTTGCGGCCGGCGCACCATGGCCCGCGCCAGCGCCACCCGTTGCTGTTCGCCCCCCGACAGGCGATTGGGCGTGCGGTCGAGCAAATGGTCAATCCGCAGGGTTTGGGCGGCTTTGAGCACCCGCTCGGCCACCTTGTCTTTGGGTTGGCCGGCCGCCCGCAGCGGGAAAGCAATGTTGTCATAGGCCTTCAGGTGCGGGTACAGCGCATAAAACTGGAACACAAAGGCAATATCGCGATCGGCCGGGGGCAGGTCGTTAACCAGCCGGTCGCCAATGAAAATATCGCCGCTGCTTTGCCGATCCAGACCGGCCACCGAGCGCAGGGTGGTTGTCTTGCCGCAGCCCGACGGCCCCAGCAAGACAAAGAATTCGCCGTCCGGCACGCGCAGGCTCACGTCGTCCACGGCCCGCGTGCCGGCGGCGAAGATTTTAACCAGGTGCTCGATGCGAACTTCGGCCATCAGCGCCTCACCGCCCCAAAGGTCACGCCGCGCAGCAAATGGTTGCGCACCAGGAAGGTGAAGATGACGATGGGCAGCAAAAACACGACCGAGGTGGCGGCCATGCGCCCCCACTCGATCTGGCCATAGCCGATGATGGCATACAGGAAGGGCGGCACCGTGGTGGCCTTGCTGGGGTTCAAAATCTGCACAAACACGAATTCATTCCAGGCTGTAATCAGCACAAACACGGCCGTGGCCAGCATGGCCGGCAGCGCCTCCGGGATGACGATTTTCCAGATGGCGTCCAGGCGCGAGTAGCCGTCAATCATGGCGGCCTCCTCGTACTCCTTGGGGATGTCATCGAAGAAGCCCTTCATCATCCACACCACAAACGGCAGGCCGGTGGTGATGTACAGCAGCGTAATGCCCAAATAACTTTCACGCAGGTGAACCGCGTTGAACATCAAGAAAATCGGGATGAGCACAACGATCGGGGGCAGCATGCGGGTGCTGAGAATGAAGAACAGCAGGTCACTCTCGCCTCGAATGCGAAAGCGCGAAAAGGCGTAGGCGGCCAGCGTGCCCAGCAGCACGGCCAGCACGGTGGTGCTGCCGCCGATGATGACGCTGTTAAGTAGGATGCCCGGGAAGGCGCTGACCTCCAGGTTGCGATCGGTGGTGGAGGCGGCGATGGTGCCCAGCTCCGAGGCCTTGGTGAAGACCGCCAGATAGTTATCCAGCACCGGCCGAAAATCAATGAATGGGAAAAACGTCGGCGGCAGCAGGGTGACTTCCGTGCGGGCCTTGATCGAGGTGATCAGCATCCAATACAGTGGGAACATGAAAAAAATAAAGGCCGCGCCCAGCCCGACCCAAAATAACACTTCGGCTGCGACGTGCCAGGTGCGACGGGAGCCAGCATTCATCTTGTGATCACTCCTGCCCAAACGCGCGTGGGGTTCCGGCCGGCTAGCGGCTGTCGGCCTTGAGTTGGTTCAAAACCCGGATCAACAAGTTGGCCAGCGCGATGATGACCACCAGCATGATGTAGCCGAGCGCCGAGCCCTTGCCGGTGTTGAAGTCGCGAAAGGCCATCTGGTACAGATAAATGGATAAGACCTCGGTCGTGTGGTTGGGGCCGCCGCCCGTCAGCGCGTAGGCCTGGTCAAACATTTTGTACGCGTCCATGGTGCGAAACAGCGTGGCAATCAACAGCAGCGGCGTCACCAGCGGCAGCGTGATGTTCCAAAATTTGAACCAGCCCGAGGCGCGGTCCACCTCGGCCGCCTCGTACAGATATCGCGGCACCGCCGATAGTCCGGCCAGGGCGATCAGCATGATGAAGGGCGTCCACTGCCACACGTCCACGATCACCAGCGCCCACATGGCCGTCCGCAGGTCGGTCAGCCACAGCACAGCCGGCAAGCCGAAGACACCATGGATGTAGTAGTCGATAATGCCCGCGTCGGGCCGGTACATGTAGCCCCAAAACAGCGCCACGATGAGCGGCGACAGCATCATCGGCACCAGCATAATGGTCATGATCAGGCCGCGCCCTTTAAAATTTCGATTGAGCAGCAGCGCCAGCCCAAAGCCAATCAAGAACTCAATGCCGACGGCCAAAATGACGAAGCGCGCCGTGGTGCCAAAGCGGTTCCAGACGTCTTCATCCGTCAGTAATTTGCCATAGTTGGACAGCCCAATCCACAGCGGCCCTTTGGCGGCATCTTTAATCACCGAATACTTGGTAAAGCTCAGGTACAACGACCAGACCAGCGGAAAGATGGCGATGGCCAGCAGCAGCAGCATCGTTGGCGCGATAAACAGCGTGGCCAATGCCCGATCGCTGAGCCAGCCAAAACGCGGGCGCGGGCGGGGCGGGGTTGGGCCGAGCGGCGTGATCGAAGTTTCAGTGGTCGTGGCCAAAACGGGCCTCCTGAGGAGGGGCATGGCCAATGGTCATGCCCCTCCCAAGCCTCTAGACGATCTCAGTGTCGAGCTGCTTATTTCGGCGGGCCGCTCGGATAGGCATCGTCCAGGATTTTCTGCTGATCCTTGGCGATGGCGTCGAG
>JAYTFQ010000847.1:0-2037 GCA_043734225.1 Anaerolineales bacterium
GGCTGCGCACAGCGGCTGGTGGATCTGGCCGAGGCCGAAGCCTGTGCCGTTTCGTCGGTGCAGGCCACCCGCGAGAGCCGGCTGCCTTATTTCGGCGCCGTGGGCGGCCGGCGCGTGCCGGGCAGGAATGAGCTTTACCTGGTGGAAACCGTGCTCGAGAAACCCACGCCGACAGAGGCCGAGACCCGGCTGCTGGTGCCGGGTTTGCGCGCCGGCCATTACCTGTGCTTCTTCGGAATGCACGTTCTCACTCCCACGATCATGGCCATATTGGGCGAACAGCTCCAGGCGGCAGCCACGCGCCCCGGCCCTCCTCTGGCTGAGGCGCTGGCGATCCTGGCCAGGCGCGAGAAGTACCTGGCCCTGGAGGAGCAGGCCAGCCGCTACGATCTGGGGGACCGGTATGGCCTGCTGACCGCCCAACTGGCCCTGGCCCTCAGCGGCCAGGACCACGAGGAGGTGCTGACGCGACTTTTGGAACTCCTGGCCCAACGCGAGCTGCGCTCACCGCGGAGACGGGCATGACCGGCCCGCTGGTGCGGATGATCACGGCAACCGAGCCCGCGCTGCGGAACAGTTCGCTGGACGCCTGGTGCCGAAGCGCATCGGCAGCGGCGCTGCTGGACCAATGCGCGGAGCTGGAGGCATTCCGGCGCAGCAGCTCGAACCTGTATGAGCAGGTGCGCGCTTTGTTCTTTTTGTATGCCATCCATCGTTTTCACCTGCCGAATAAGAGCGACCCGCCGCCGGCCGGAGCCGGCCTGATCCCGTTCGCCGGCTATACCCACCTGCTCCAGCGCCGCTTCGAGGAGGCGATTCAGGTCTTCCTGAGCGCACAAGCCAGCGAGGGCCCGGGCGGTGGCATTTCGAGCGCATTGGCTGAAGCGTATTACGAGCTGGGCTTTCAAACGCTGGCCGACCAGGTGCGCCGCAGCGTCCGCTCGGTGCGCGGCAACCAATGGATGTTCCGCATCGGTCACCCGATGGACCAGCCCTTGCGCATACGCCAGGAGCTGCTGCAGCGGTCTCCCGAGGGCCTGTATCCGGTTTTGCGCGAGACCACGCCGGTGCGCATGGACCTTTCGCACAGCGCCTGGAGCGATATCTTCTTTCTGGGGATGGATTATCCAGAAGGCGCGCGTGTCCTGAATGTCTCGATTGACCTGGCGGTGCATGGGCGCGACCCGCTGCCGCGGCCACCAGTGGAAGCTTACTTACGCGTCATCGACGAGCCAGTGCTGCGCCTGGCCAGTGTGGATCTGAATACTGTGGCCGAGATCACCACCCTGACAGAGGTGTTTGACTACGCCCGAGATTATCTTGGCCTGCTTAAGGCGGCGGTGATTGCCTCCGGGTTGGTGCCGCCCGGCATGGAAGGCTCGGGTGAACGACTGGACGGCCCGGGCGGCCTGTTGGCCCATTTGGTGGGACCTGGCCGGGGACTGGAATTGGTCAGCCGCGTGAACGGCATACCTAAGGGCTCGCGGCTGGCGGTTTCAACCAACCTGCTCGCCTGCTTGATCGCGGCCTGCATGCGAGCCACCCGGCAGGCGGCGGCGCTGACCGGGCCGCTGGCGGAATCGGAGCGCCGGCTGGTGGCCGCGCGCGCCATACTGGGCGAATGGCTGGCAGGCTCCGGGGGCGGCTGGCAGGACTCAGGCGGTGTCTGGCCGGACATGAAACTGATAACGGGCGTCCTGACTACTCCGGACGATCCGGAGCACGGCATCAGCCGAGGGCGGCTGCTGCCGACACACCACATTTTCTCGGACGAGGAGATTTCGAGCGACACCCGCACACGTCTGCAAGACAGCCTGATTCTGTTTCATGGCGGCATGGCCCAAAACGTCGGGCCGATTTTGCAGCAAGTCACCGAGAAGTATCTGCTGCGTTCGGAGGCCGAGTGGCGCGCCCGGCAGCAGGCCATCGGCTTGCTGGATGAAATCATCGCGTTTTTGCGGGTGGGTGACATACGCGGCATCGGCGCGGCGACGACCCGCAATTTCCGCGGTCCGATCCAGGATATCATCCCGCGCA
>JAYTFQ010000848.1:0-10164 GCA_043734225.1 Anaerolineales bacterium
TACGCGGCCGGCTTACCAAAGTCCGAACGATCACGGCGAGCTAAGCTCGCCCCGTTTATCGATTTTGAGTTTAATGTTTGCTGATCGACGGCAAATAGACGCGGTAGCTCGCCACGCCGATCAGCGCGGCGGCCTCGGCAAACGATTTGCCCGCGAAGGCTTGCAGATGATTGTATTTGGCGCGCTCGCTGGCAATGGCGGCTTGCAGCGCCGGCGTGCCAGCGGCGCTCAGCCGGTCGAAGATGTCGTTGGCCTGGTCGACCATCTCGGGCGTGATCGTCACCTGGTCGCCCTGGCCGGCCAGCAACGCCTGGGCGCCAGGCAGAAAGTTTTGCAAGGTGCGGTAGGTGTCCCAGGCCAGCGCCGGGTTCGCGATCCCAATCATGCCGGTTTCGGCGGCCTGGGTGTAGTACAAACTGATGTAATGCTGGCCGCCTGGGCTGAGGGCGAACAGGTCGCGCAGCGCGCGCAGGGTGTCCAGGTCGTCTAACTGCGCCGCCGCGGCCGAGCCATGGGCGCTAACGAGCGCCTGTACGCGCGCCAGCGCTGGGCCATAGGCGGCGTCGTCGGGCGCGGGTTCCACGCATGGCTGAAGGGGGTTGTAGTCGAGATCGTAGGGCAGGGTGGCAGCGCGCGCGGCATAATCGATGCCGCCGCCGGGCAAGCTGAAGGCGAGATGGTCGCGCTGCTGTATGCGCAGGGCGACCTCAGGCGGCGGGTTGCCGGCGAAGGCGCCGACTGTGTCGATGGTCCAGGTGCCGGTGAGCGATGTCGTCCAGGCTAGCCGCAGCGAGTTATCGGCTTTGACGGTGTAGGCGATGCGCGGATATTGGTCGCTGCCGAGACCCAGCTGGAGCGAGAGGCCGGTCACGTCTTGCAGCAGGTTATCGACCGTGTCGGAGATCCAGCTGTTATTGCGCCAGACCGCATATTTGAGGGTTTGGTGGGTGGCGTCGTAATAGGCGATGGCCGGCTGGCCGCTGGCGCGATCCACCGCCAGCGAGGCTTGCAGGCCGGTGTTGCCGTTGGCGTCCACCACCTGGTCGGTCCAATACGTGCCATCCCAGCGCGCCAGGCGCAGGGTCTGGCTCACCCCGTCGCGATAAGCGATGAAGCTGACGCAGCAGTTTGGCGCCACGCCCAGCGACAGCGAGCGCACGCCGCTTTGGAAGTTGGAGGGCGGCTGGGCGGCGTCATTGCGGATGGCCCACCCGCCGGGCGATGTTTCTTCGGCATGGTTCAGGCCATAGGAATAGTGCTCGAAGTAGGCCAGGACCGGCTGCGGGCCGTTCAACGCCATCGATAGGTCGTAGCCGGCAAAATTCCCATGATCCACTGTCTGGGTCAAAAACGCCGTCCCCGTCCACTGGGCCAGGTTCACGTGCTCGGCGCCGTCCTGGTAGCCGATAACGGGCAGCGGCTTTTGGTCCGCGCCGTATTGCAGTTGGAGCGAGTTGTAGGCGCCCAAGGCGGCCACGGTCTGGTATTGCCACTCATCGGCGCCGGTCCAATGGGCCAGTTTGAGCTGGCTGTCTTCATAGCTGATATACGGTATGGCGTGCTTGTCCAGCGCCAGCGAAGGCTGGCTGCCGGCCAGGGCGATCGTCTGGGAAATCCAGGTCGGCCCCCAGGCGATATGGTGCAGGTCGTCATACTCTCGATCCAGATAACTGACGTGGGCGTTGCCCCCGCTGTCGAGCGCCAGAGCCACGTCACCGGCGGCCAAGGTCTGCGGCAGATGGGCCGTGTTCCATTGTGCCCCATCCCAGGCCAGTATTTCAAGGCCGAAGTTGTTCAAGTTGTCCAGGACAATGGTTGGGCGCTCGAGCGCATCCAGGGCGAGAAGCGGGGCCGAATTGCAATCACAAAGTGTCACACTCTGGGTGAGCCAGGTGGTGCCGGTCAACACGGCGTAGGTCACCCGGTCGTTGGGAAAAGCGGCGTCCGTCAGGTAGGTCAGGCGTGGGTGGCCGCCAACGTCCACGGCCAGGGAAGCCTGGGTGCCTGAAACGGCAACGGTCTGTGTGAGCCAACTGCTGCCGTTCCAGCTCGCCAGTCGCAGCGGCGCCGGATCGAAGGTGAAGCCATTATCGCTATAGGCAATTTGCGGCCGGTTGGCCGGGTCGAGGGCCAGCGAAGTGATGATCGCGTCCGTGCAGCACGGTGAGCTGGCCACTGACTGGATCAGCCAATTTGTGTCATTGAAGTTGAGCCGAGCATACATGACCACGTCTGGCGAGAATGGCTTTAACAATGTATCGCGCTGGGTGTAGCTCACATGCAAATTGTGATTCCCGTCCATCTGCAGCGCTGGCGCGTAGGCGAAGGTGTTCGCGTTCACCGGGCCGATGGTGCTGATGTTCCAGCCGCCCGGCCCGCCCGAGGCATAGCGCAGATAGCGCGCGTTGGTATGGGCGTCAATCTTTTGGTAAACGATATAGGCGGTGCCCCCGAAATAACCAATGCCTGAGCGCAGCGGAATGAACCCGTTGCCATCGACGGGGCCCAGGTCGCGTTCGACCGTGTCCAGGGTCCAGGCCACACCGTCCCAGCCGGCGTACTTAAGGCCGTGCTGCGTGAAGTCGTAATAGGCGATATGTGGAAAGCCGTTCGAGTCCAGCGCCAACGACGAGCCCTGGCCCACCAGCCCCAGCTTGTCCACCAACTCGTCTTGCCAGCCGGGCGGATTGACCGCGGCGGTCACCCCGATGCGCGGGGCAGCCGGCGCCGCGGCTGTGGCGCCGGCCAGCACGGCGAACAGGCTTATGGCCAGAGTCAATCGAGCGGTAAGACGGCGCATGGCTGTTTTCCCTGTTCTGGCGCGTGGGGAACACCGGCGCGGCCCCGTGCTGGTGTTCCCCACGCGGCATGATTTTTTTAGCGCTCGATGGGCTCGCCGACCAGCGACCCCCACTCCGTCCAGGAGCCATCGTAGTTGCGCACCTGGGGGTAGCCCAGCAAGTACTTGAGCACGAACCAGGTGTGCGATGAGCGCTCGCCGATGCGGCAGTAGGCGATGATGTCTTTGTCGGGTGTGATGCCGCGGCCGGTGTAGAGCGCCGTCAGATCGGCGGCGGATTTGAAGGTGCCATCCTCGCGCACCGCCTGGCCCCAGGGGATGTTGGCCGCGCCCTGAATGTGGCCGCCGCGCTGGGCGCCTTCTTGCGGCAGGTTCTCCGGCGCCAGCAGTTCGCCCGAAAACTCTTTGGGCGAGCGCACATCCACCAACCCGTGCCCGGCTTGGCCCAGGCTGTCGCGCACCTGGCCGCGCAGCGCCCGCACGGTCAAATCCGCCGGCGGCAGGCGATAAGCGGCCGGCGGCATGGACGGCACACCGGTCTCCAGCAGGCGGCCTTCATCCACCCACTTCTTGCGCCCGCCATTCATCACGCGCGCATCCGCGTGCCCATACAGCTTCAGCAGCCAGAAGGCGAATGTGGCGAACCAGTTGTTGTTGTCGCCATACAGGATGACAGTGGTTTCGTTGCCGATGCCCGAGCGGCTCAGCAAGGCCTGCATGCCGGCCGGATCGGGGATGTCGCGCCGGACCGGCTGCTGGGTGTCTTTCTTCCAGTTCCAGCCCACCGCGCCGGCCAGGTGGCCGGAGTCGTAGGCGCTGGTGTCCACGTCCACCTCCACCAGCCGCAGACCCGGGTCGTCCAGGTGCTGCGCAACCCAATCGGTCTCAACCAAAACTTCCGGGTGAACATAGCCATTGACGGGGTCCATGTGCGCCTCCTTTGTCGGCTGCTAATGCATGTCGTTCAAGGTATGCAGCCATACTAAAGGCCGCGCGTCCGGCGCGCGTCCGGGAAGCGTCCGCAGGGGACAGAAATATAAACCGTTTTTTGCATAGAGCCGGCCCGTGCCACGCACGAGCCTGCTCTATGCAAAAAACGGCAAACTTCCCGCGGCCCTGCCGTGTCCCTACGGGCGCAGACCTTGGCGGATGTTTTGGACCAGTTGCGTGTCGAGGAAGGAGGCGCGCAGCGCGGGGTCGTCGATTTGCTCGGCCAGAGCCTGGATCAGGCGCGCGGCTTGCTGCAGTGGTTCAGGATCGGCAGGCTTCACGCTGAGCGCCAGGCCGCACAGCGCGCGGGCCTGGTCCAGCGGCCGGCCAATGGCCGCCCAACTGGCTGCCGCGGCGCGCCAGTGCTCGGCGGCCGGCCCAGTGCCGTCCACGGCCCTGGCGGCCGCGGCAGCCAGCATGCCGCGGCCCTCGGCCAGGGCGGCGCGTGTTTCGGGCGTTTGCATCTGGGCGTCGGCGCGTTCCAGCAGAGCCAGGCAGGCGCGCGCCTCGTCCAGCTGGTGCGGCCCCTGGCGTGGATCGAGATACCAGGCGCAGCCCAGCAGCAGGGCGGGCAAACATGCAGTGTGCAGATAAGCGCTGCGATGCATCAGGTCGAGGCACAGCGCCAGGGCCTGGTCGGTTTCGGCCCGCCGGCCGAGGCCGGCATAGGCGCGCGCCAGTTGGGCCATGTGCGGCATGATGGTCTGCATCTCGGTCCACTTCAGCGCCCGTTCCTTGTTGGCCTCCAGGTCGCGGGCAGCCGCCGCGTGGCGTCCCAGATCGTTGGCCACGCGGCCCAAATGGATGCCGGCCCAAATCTCCCATGGGCCGGCCCTGGTCAGCGCGGCGGTTTGGGCCTGGCGCGCCAGGGCTTCGCGCCAGCGGCCGGTGAGCCATGCCAGCGTGGCCAGCATGGCCGCGGCCGAGCCCATGAACGCGCGCGCCTGCACCCGCGTGGCGTAGACCAGTTGCTCCTGATACACGGCGTGGGCTTCGGCGTAGCGGGCCAGTCCGGTTAGCGCTTCGCCCAGATTGACGTAGGCGCGGCACACGTCGTGCGGCGAGCCGAGCGCCTCGGCCCGGTCGCGGCTCTCGCGCAGCATGGCCAGGCCGGCCTCCGGGTTGAGCGCGGCAATATGCGCGCGCGAGGCGCCCAGGTTGTTCAGCGCGTGCACGATGACATCCTCGGCGCCCAGGCGCTGGCCCAGCGCCAGCGCGCGCTCGCCCCATTCCAGCGCCTCGTCGAAATGGCTGGACAACATGTGCATTTGCGAGATGGCGCTGACGGCGCGCGCCCATTCGACTGTTTCGCCTTCCGGTTCCAGTATGGCCACCGCGCGCTGGCAGGTTTGCCAGGCCGCGGCCGCATCGCCCAGCTCCCAGCGCGCCCGCCCGATCAGGCGCTCGGCGTCGCCCATGCGCAGCCGGGCGTTCAGGCCTTCAAACAGGCTGCGGGCCGCCTCCAGCGACTGCAGCGCTGGGCGCGTTTCCATCAGCACCCACTGGCACTGGCCCAGTTTAAACAGCAGCTCGGCCCGGCCGGCCGCATCGGCGCCGGGCCAACAGGCAGCGGCGGCCTGGTAGTGCGCGGCGGCATCCGGCAGGGCCATCAGGGCTCGGGCCCGGTCGCCGGCTTTCTGCCAGAACACGCCGGCCCGCGCGGGTTCGCCGGCCTGGGACCAGTGATGGGCGAGTGTCTCGTATTCCTCGGAAGGCAGGGTCTCCAGCACCTCGGCCAGGCGCCGGTGCCAATAGGACCGGCGCGGCGCCGTCAGCGCGGCATACACCGCCTCCTGCACCAGGTGATGGGCAAAGACAAACGCGTCATCTGGCGGCTGCTCGCGCACAAAGCCGCGCGCGATGGCCTGGTCCAAGGCCGCCAACGCCAGCGGGTCGTCCCAATGGCCGGCGCGCTGCACCAGCGAGTAGTGGAACACGCGCCCAGCCACGGCCGCCGCCTGCAGAAAGGCGCGTGTCATTTCATTCAAGCGCTCCACGCGGGCATTGATGGCCAGGCGCAGCGAGTCGGGCAAGGGCAGCTCGGCCCCGGCCGCCTCCGTGAAGCGGCCGGTCCAGCGCCCACTGGCCACCACGATTTGCCCAGCCTCGATTAATCCGCGCACCATTTCTGCAAGGAAGAACGGATTGCCGCCGGTTTCGGCAAACAGCCGGTCGGCCAGGGGCTGGCTGGCAGCGCGCGCCAGTCCGGAGAGCTGCGCCACCAGCTCCTGATTGGCGGCGCGGGTCAGGGGCGCCAGCGCCAGCGTCGAGAGCGCGCCCTCCTCGTGGGCGAAGCGCTGTTCCAGGCGCGCCAGGGCATGCTGCGCGTCAATCTCGCCGGTGCGGTAGGTGCTGACGACCAGAATTGGGCTGGCGCCCAAACGGGGCGTGATGTAGGTGAGCCAATCCAGGGTGGAGCCGGCTGCCCAGTGCACATCTTCGAACCACAGCAGCAGCGGTTGGGCGCGGGCCAAGGCCATGAACGCCTGCAGCAGCGCCTCAAACAGCAGACCGCGCTGGTCGTCGGCTACGGCCGCCGATGCGGCCGGCGCGCCGAGCACATCCGGCGCCAGCCGCGCCAATATGGTCCGGTGCGCCGGGGCCAGGTCGGCGGCGCGGATCAGGGCCGCCGCGCTGCGGAGCATCTCGACGATGGCCTGGTAGGGGAGCACGTTTTCAAACTCATAGCTCTGGCCGGCCAGGCATAGGCCGCCCTGGGCCGCGGCACGCTCGGCAGTGACCGCCACCAGGCGGGTTTTGCCGACCCCAGCCTCGCCGCTGACGATGACCAGCCGGCCAGAGCCGCGCTCGGCCTGGTCCCACCAATCGTTCAGGCGGGCCGTTTCCAGATCACGCCCCACGGCCGGAGGCGCGGGTGCAGGCGCGCGGAGCGCCTCACGCGCCTGCCTGTCGCGGGAGGCAGGCAGCAGCGGCGGCGGTTCGGGCAGGCGTTCGCCGCGGCGCATGGCCTCGGCCAGGGCCTGCGTTTCGGGCATGGGCTCGACGCCCAGCTCAGCCAGCAGTTGAGCGCGGAACTGAGCGTATTGGGCCAGCGCCGCCGCCCGGTCGCCGGCCGTGTAGAGTAGCGCCAGCAGCTCGCGCTGGCTGGCCTCGGCCAGCGGGTCGAGTGCCAGCAACTGTTGGGCGAACGGCAAGGCGGCGCGGGGCTGGCCCAGGGCCCGATAGTGCGCGGCCAGGCGGCGCAGCCCGTCCTGGCGCATCTGGCGCAGGCGCTCACGGTCGGCCTGCAGCCATTCATCGCCCCAGCCGGGCAGCAAGTCGCCCGTGCACAGGGCCTCAGCCGCGTGCCAGGCCGCGGGTGTGGCCTCGGCCATCCGCCGCTCAAATTCAGCCACGTCCAGCCACGCGCCGGCGGCCTCATTCCAGCGCAGCGTGTTGGCCTGTACCAGCACCCAGGCCGCGCCGGGCGGCAGCGCCGAGCGCAGGTCGCTGAGGGCCCGGCGCAGAGCGCTCAGGGCCTCTGCTTCGGGCTGGTCCGGCCACAGCCGGAAGGCGATGTGTTCTCGGTCGAGGGATGTCTCGCGGCGCAACAGCAGATACGCCAGCAGGCGCTGCGCGCGAGGCGTCAGGCGCGGCAGCGGACTGGCCGCTGCGCCGGTTTCGTCAGCGGCCAGCCGCAACTGGCCGAGCAGCTGGATGCGCAGGGTCATCTTCTCTAGAGTATAACCCTTTGCGTCGCCAGGCTGCCGCCGGCCTTGAGAGGAGCGCCAGTCGTTTAGCGCTATACTGCTCGTCCGTCCGCCTTCGTTTGGGCGGCCGCTTTGGTCTTGCGCCCCCTTGATGAACCCTGAGCCGCACCCTGCCGTGGGTCCAAAACGCGACCCGTATGCCGCGCTGCGCCACCGCGATTATCGCTTGTTGTGGTTAGGAAGCTTTGCCGGCAACCTGGGGGAGCAGATGGCCGGCGTCGCCATCGGCTGGCAGCTGTATGAGCGCACCCACAGCGACCTGGCGCTGGGGCTGGTGGGCCTGGTGCAGGTGCTGCCGGTGATCGTGCTCTCGCTGCCGGCCGGCCAGATCAGCGATCTGTATAACCGCAAAGGCATTGTGCTGGCCAGCGAAGCGCTGCTGGGCGCCTGCGGCCTGGGCCTGGCGCTGTTGTCCTATCGGTCGGGCGCGCTGCCGCTGATTTACAGCCTGCTGGCCCTCATCGGCGTGGCGCGCGCGTTCAGCGAGCCGGCCTGGTCGGCGCTGATGCCGGGCACGGTGCCAGTGGAAGCGTTCGGCAGCGCCGCCACCTGGAGCAGCAGCGCCTGGCAATTCGCGGCGGTCTTTGGGCCCGCCCTCAGCGGGCTGCTGATCGCGCTGTTCCACGTCGCCTGGCCGGTGTTCCTGGTCAGCGCCCTGGGCAGCTCGGTCTACTTTCTGCTGGTGCTGCAGGTGAAGGGCCGGCCGCTGGCGCTTTCCAAAGAACGAGCCAGCCTCAAAATGCTGTTGGAAGGCGTGGCTTTCATCCGGCGCACCCAGATTATTCTGGCGACCATCACGCTTGATTTGTTCGCCGTGCTGCTGGGCGGCGCGGTGACCTTGCTGCCGGTCTACGCCAAGGATATCCTGGCCGCCGGCCCGGCTGGCCTGGGCTTGCTGCAGGCCGCGCCTTCCATTGGCGCGCTGCTCATGGCGCTGGGTTTGGCGCATGCGCCACCCTTCCGGCGTGCCGGCTTCACACTGCTGTTGGCCGTGGCCGGGTTTGGGGCGGCCACCATCGTCTTTGGCCTGTCCACCTCCTTTGGGCTGTCGCTGCTGATGCTGGCCGTGCTGGGCGCGCTGGATAACATCAGCGTCCTCATTCGCAACTCGCTGGTCCTGATGCGCACACCGGATGAAATGCGCGGGCGCATCTCGGCCGTCAACAACATTTTTATTGGCACTTCCAACCAACTCGGCGGTTTTGAATCCGGCCTGACGGCGCAGCTCTTCGGCCCGGTCTGGTCGGTGGTGGGGGGCGGCATCGGCACGATCATCGTGGTGCTGATTGTGGCCGTGGCCTGGCCCGAGGTGCGGCGGCTGAAGCGCCTGAGCGGGGATGAGGGCTAGCGCCACAACGACTCGCTCGACCCGGACACCGGCTGCGGCCGGAAGCGATGTTCGGCGAGAACGTCCAAATTTAGATCAGTGCCCAGGCCCGGGCCGGTCGGCAGCTCGAACTGCCCGGCGGCATAGCGCACCGGCTGGGTGCACACCTCATCGCGCAGGGCGCGCTCGGTCTCCATCTGTTCCAGGATGAGGAAGTTGGGGATGGCGGCGGCCAGGTTGCAGATGGGCCCGCCGGGGTTGTGCGGCGCGATGGGAATGTAGTAGGTGTCGGCCAACGCGGCGATGCGCTTGACCTCGGTCAGCCCGCCGGCGTGCATCACGTCCGGCTGGAGCACCCGGCAGCCGCCGCCTTCCAGCAGCGGCCGCGCTTCCCAGCGCGAGAGCAGCCGCTCGCCGGTGGCAATCGGCACGGGCAGCTCGCGCTGGAGCTGGACCATGGCGGCGGCGTTCTCGAACGGGATCGGCTCCTCGAACCAGGCCGGGCGAGAAGGCAGCAGCGCGCGGGCGGCCAGCAGGGCGGTGCGCGGCGAGAGGTGCTCGGCGCACTCGACGAAGATTTCGGCCTCCGGCCCGGCGCCGGCGCGGGCGGCGGCCATGCGCTCGGCCGCCTGGGCGATGGCGCGGGCTTCGTTCTCGCGCAGCGCCTGCGGGTCAAACGGCGACCACTTGAAGGCGTTAAAGCCGCGCCGGATGGCTTCCTGCGCGCCGGCCTGAGCCTTTTCGGGGGTGTCGGCGCCGGCCAGCCAATGGCTGGAGTAGACCGGCAGCGCGGTGCGATACGGGCCGCCCAGCAGCCGATAGACCGGCACGCTCAGCCGTTTGCCCTCCAGGTCCCACAGGGCAATGTCCAGCGCGCCCAGCGCCGTCATCAGGGTCGGGCCGCCGCGCCAGCGCCAGGCGTGGTACATGCGCTGCCAGTGCGCCTCAACGCCGGCCGGATCCTGGCCGATCAGCGTCTGCCCGAGCTCTTGGATGGCCGCCTCCACCGATTCGAGCGGCCCGTGCAGCGAGCCCTCACCCCAACCGTAGATGCCCGCATCGGTCGAAACCTTGACAAACAGCCAGTTGCACCACTCGATCCAGTACTTGAACGTCTCGATCCGGGTGATCTTCAGGGTAGGCCTCCAGGCAGCTCAGGCAAGGATAGCGCCTACCCTGCGCGCGCAGGACGCTGGCGGGGATGCGGCTCGGGATGGTGGTGCTGGCGCTGATTCTGGCGTGTTCGGGCGGCGGACTGGCACTGGCGCAGACTGATCCCAACGCCACCCCGGTCCCAGACTTGCCGAGCTTGAACGCCGAGCCGGTGGTGATGGCGC
>JAYTFQ010000849.1:0-1963 GCA_043734225.1 Anaerolineales bacterium
GGTCGATTTCATCGACCGCTCGGCTGAACACGACTTTTCAAAGCAGTTCAATGATCTTCGCTGGTTTGCCCGAGCAAATACATCGTCAACCAAGGCCTGGGGCCGGTGCTATACTGGCCGCCGAAGGCCAAGGAGAGACGCCAATGCCAATTGAGCTGAAGGACCGAGTCGCGGTTATCACCGGGGGCGCGAATGGGATTGGCCGGGCCACGGCGCTGGCCTTTGCGCGGGCGGGGGCGGCGGTGGCGATTTGGGACATGGCGGAAACGGCCGGGCAAGCCGTGGCGGCCGACATTCTGGCGGCAGGCGGGAACGCCATCTTTTTCAAGGTGAATGTGGCCGTGCTAAACGAGGTGGAGGCGGCGGTGGCGGCGGTCAGCGACCGGTTTGGGCGGATCGACATTCTGATCAATAATGCCGGCATCCTGCGCGACGGGCAATTGGTCAAGGTGAAAGAGGGCCAAATCACGGGCAAGTTGAGCGAGGCGGATTTTGACGCCGTGATTGACGTGAACCTGAAGGGCGTTTTCAACTGCACCCAGTCCGCGGCGCAAGTGATGATCCGGCAGAGATATGGGCGGATCGTCAACGCCACATCGGTGGTGGGGCTGTATGGCAATTTCGGCCAAACCAACTATGTGGCGGCGAAGGCGGGCGTGATCGGCATGACGCGGGTGTGGGCGCGCGAACTGGGCAAACGAGGCATAACCGTGAATGCCATTGCCCCGGGCTTTATCTCGACCGACATGACCAAGGGCATGCCGGAGAAAATCCTGGCCGGCATGGTGGAGCGGACACCGGTGGGGCGCATCGGCCAACCGGAAGACGTGGCCAACGCGTATCTGTTCCTGGCCTCGGACGAGGCGAGTTTTATCAACGGGGCCGTGCTGAACGTGGACGGCGGCGTGGTGGTGGGCACCTGAGCATGCGCAGCGCGCAGATCGTGAGCACCGGCAGCTATGTGCCCGAGCGGCGGGTGACCAACGCGGAACTGGAACTTTCGCTGGGCGTGCCACTGAACGATTGGCTCGTGCAGCATGTGGGCATACGCGAGCGGCATTTCATGGCGGCGGAGGAAGTGACGTCCGACCTAGCCGTTAACGCGGCGAGGGTGGCGCTGGCGCGCGCCGGCATAAGCGCGCGGCAACTGGAACTGATCATCGTGGCCACGGACACCCCGGATTACCTGAGCCCGGCGACCGCGTCGGTGGTGCAGGCCAAGCTGGACGCGCCGGAGGCCGGCACGTTTGACGTGAATTGCGCCTGCGCCGGGTGGGTGACGGGGCTGGACATCGCCGCCAAATACCTGGCGGCCGATCCGGCCTATCAGCGCATCCTGCTGGTGGGGGCATATGGCATGAGCCGCTTCATCGACCCGACCGACAAGCGCACGGCCACCCTGTTCGCCGATGGGGCGGGCGCGGTGGTGCTGGCCGCCGGCGACCAGCCGGGCTGGCTGGCCTCCAAGCTGCTGGCGGTCGGGGAATATCACGACGCGCTGGGCATTTACACCGGCGGCACGGCTCGGCCGGCCACGGCGGAAGCGGTGGCGCAATACGGGCCGCCGCACGTGGCCTTCGTGCGCAAGTTTCCGAGCACATTCAATAGTGAACGCTGGCCGAAACTGATTGCCGACACGCTGGCGCGCAGCGGCCGGGCGTTGACGCCGAATGATGTTGACCATTACTACTTCACCCAACTGAACTTGCGGACGATTGAGCAGACCATGGCGACGCTGGAGCAGCCGCTGACCAAGACGCATTGGGTGATGGACAAATGGGGCTACACCGGCTCGGCCTGCATCCCCA
The DNA here is from genome assembly GCA_043734225.1 of Anaerolineales bacterium. Lineage (GTDB taxonomy): Bacteria > Chloroflexota > Anaerolineae > Anaerolineales > UBA6663 > JAYTFQ01. The sequence goes on from JAYTFQ010000849.1 coordinate 1,809, forward strand.
TGGCGCTGGACGATGCCATCGCGCAGGGCAAAGGCCCGCGGCCAGGGGAGCTGGTGATGTTTTGCGCCTCGGGCGGCGGGATGGCCATGGCGGCGGCGCTGTTCCGTTGGACTTAAGGCAACTGCCCGGCTGGGCAGCGCGGATATTGCGCAGCG
>JAYTFQ010000850.1:0-3477 GCA_043734225.1 Anaerolineales bacterium
CCTGGGCGATGCCAACCTGGCCGCGCCGGCGCAGCAAGCGGTGCGGCTGGATGACGATGAGGTCCGGCCGCTGTTTGAGCGTTTGATGAATGATGTCGAAGTGATGCTCAAGCATCAGCGCATCCACGGCGACCTGTCGGCCTTTAATGTGCTGTACTGGGAAGGCGAAGTGCGCATCATCGACTTTCCGCAGGCCGTCGCACCAGCGGAAAACCCGGATGCTTTCGAGCTGTTGGAGCGCGACATCCGCCGACTGTGCCAATACTTCGAGCGCTATGGCCTGCACAGCGATCCGAGCGCCCTGGCCCGCAACCTGTGGACGCGCTATGGCGCGGCCCGCTCCGAGCCGTTCGATTTGATGAACGAGCTGGCCGAAGCCGGCCAGGAGCTGCCATGAAGCCCGCCGGCTATCTCCGCTACCTTCGCCGCTACCTGCGGCCCCAGCGCCGGCGCATGGTCGTGCTGGCGCTGCTCATGCTGGCCGGCCTGGTCGTGCAGTTAATCAATCCGCAGATCATCCGCTACTTTCTGGATAGCGTGCAAACCGGCGGCAGCCAGCAACTGCTGGCGCTGGCCGCCGGCGCCTATCTCTTGGTCGCGCTGCTCCAGCAGTTGCTGGGCCTGGGCGCTACCTACACCGGCGAGCTGGTCGCTTGGGACGCCACCAACCAGGTGCGGCATGACCTGGCCCTTCATCTGCTGCGGCTGGACCTGCCCTTCCACAAAAGTCACGTCCCCGGCGACCTGATCGTGCGCATCGACGGCGATTCGGGCGCGCTGGCCAACTTCCTGTCCCAGTTCGCCGTGCAGGCTACCGGCAATGCCTTGCTGGTGGTCGGCATCCTGGTGGTGCTGTACGCCACCGATTGGCGCATCGGCCTGGGCCTGACGGTTTACGTCAGTCTCACTGTCTTGATCTTGGCGCGCGTGCAGGATGTGGCCGCCGGTCGCTGGCGGCGTCTGCGCCAGTCCGAATCCGAGCTGGGTGGCTTCACCGAGGAGCGCCTGGCCGGCGCCGAGGATATCCGCGCCCTGGGCGGCATTTCCTACCAGGTCTATCGGCTGCTGCTCCTGGCGCGCGCCTGGCTGTTAGCCTACCGGGCGGCGGCCGTGCTCGGCAGCCTGATTTTCAATGTCACCAACTTGCTGGCGGCGGCGGGCTATGCCATCGGGCTGGGCCTGGCGGCCTGGCTCTACACCCAGGGCCAGGCCACCATCGGCACAGCCTTTCTCATCGTGGCCTATGTCGGCATGCTGTCCGGCCCGCTCCAGCGCCTGCGCGAGGAGGCCCGCAACCTGCAGAACGCCGCCGGCTCGCTCCAGCGTATCGATGAATTGTTTCAGCTTGAGCCGCAGGTGACCGATCCCCCCGCCCCGGCCCGCCTGCCCACGGGCGCGCTGTCCGTGGAAATGCGCGATGTCGACTTCAGTTATGAAGGCGACGACCAGGTGCTCAAATCCATTAGCTTTCAGTTGGCGCCTGGCAAGGTGCTGGGCGTCCTCGGCCGCACCGGCAGCGGCAAGTCCACCCTCACCCGCTTGCTCTTCCGGCTGTACGATCCGGGTGAAGGCGCCATCCTGCTGGGCGGGACTGACGTGCGCGCCACAGCGCTGGATGATCTGCGCGCCCGCGTGGGCATGGTCACCCAGGATGTGCAGCTTTTTCAGGCCACGCTCAGCGAGAACCTGGCCTTCTTCGATCAAAGCTGGGCCCCCGCCGCCCTGCAAAGCGCGCTCGACGCCGCCCAACTGACCGAATGGGTCAAGGCGCTGTCAGCCGGGATCGAAACCCCGCTGGCCTCCGGCGGCCAGGGCTTCTCGGCCGGCGAGGCCCAACTGCTGGCTTTCAGCCGCGTGTTTCTCAAAGACCCTGGCCTGGTCATCCTGGACGAGGCCTCCTCCCGGCTCGACCCGGCCACCGAGCGCCGCATGGAAACCGCCATCGACCTGCTGCTGGCCGGCCGCACCGGCATCATCATCGCTCACCGCCTGCAGACAGTGCAGCGCGCCGATGACATCCTCATCCTGGAAGATGGCCGCGTGGCAGAGTATGGCCCGCGCGTCAGCCTGGCCGCTGATCCGCGCTCGCGCTTTTATCATCTGCTGCAAACCGGGCTGGAGGCGGCGCTGGCATGACCACAACAACCCACGCTGCCGCGCCGGCCGCGCCGCCCGGCCTGGCCACCTGGTACGTCATCTGGCGGCTCATCCAATTCAACCCGGGCGCGTTCGCCTTAAGCGCCACGTTTACCATCTTGTTCTTTTGGTTCCAAATCCTGCCTGGGTTGATCCAAAAGTCAGTCTTCGACACAATCGGCGGCGCCCAGCCGGCTCAAGTCAGCCTATGGCTGCTGATCGCGCTATTCATCGGCGTTGAAGTTGCCCGCGTGCTGACCGGGATAGCCACCGATTGGTTTGCCTGGACCTTTCGCCTGACGGCCAGTACGATCCTGCAGCAAAACCTGTTCGCCGGCCTGCTGGCGCGCCGCGGCGATGCGCCCATGCCCGTTTCCCCCGGCGAAGTCATGAACCGTTTCGGCGAAGACATCGGCGAAGTCACCGATTTCCCCACCTGGCTGCCAGAAATGCTTGGTCAGGTCGGCGTCGCGCTGATCGCTATCGGCATCATGGCCAGCCTGAACCTGTGGCTGACCGTGGCGATCTTTGTGCCGCTGTTTGCCACGTTGGGCCTCACACGCCTGGCCTGGGGCCGCATGTTGACCTATCGCCGGGCCAGCGCTGCCGCCTCGGACGCTGTCACCGGCGCCCTGGCCGAGACTTTTGCCGCGGTGCAGGCCGTGAAAATCGCCGGCGCCGAGGCCAGCCTGGCGGCGCACTTCGCGCGGCTGAATGACGCTCGCGGGCGCGCCGCGGTGCGCGAACAATTCTTCCGGGCCGCGCTCCATGCCATCAACGCCGGCACGGTGGGTTTTGGCGTCGGCGTGCTGCTGCTGCTGGCACGGCAGGCCATGCTGGCCGGCAGCTTCACCATCGGCGATTTTGCGCTTTTTGTCTACTACATGGGCTTCGCCACCGGCCTGCCCTCTAATCTGGGCGCGTTCATCGGCGACTACAAGACCCAGGCCGTCTCCATCGACCGTATGCTGGAGCTGGTGCGCCCGGCCCCGGTTGAAAACCTCATCCAGCCGCATGCGGTGCACATCCGCACCCTGCCCCCCTACCCGCCCTACCCGGCCAAGGCCGCCTCGGATCGGCTGGAGACAGTGGCGGCCCGCGGGCTGACGTTCTATTACCCGGATTCCAGGCGGGGCGTCACAGAGGTGTCGTTGGACATCCGCCGCGGCGAGTTCGTGGTTGTCACCGGCCGGGTTGGCTCGGGCAAGTCCACCCTGGTGCGGACTCTGATCGGTTTGCTGCCGCCCAGCGCGGGGCAGGTGCTGTGGAACGGCGTGCCGGTGGACGACCCAGGCGCATTCTTTGTGCCGCCGCGCTGCGCCTATACCAGCCAGGTGCCGC
>JAYTFQ010000851.1:0-6203 GCA_043734225.1 Anaerolineales bacterium
ACGCCCGCATGCACGGGCCCGCGGTAGGGCGCCCCCAGCGCGGGCGAGCCGGAATGATCCATGATCGAGGCGGTGCGCGCCAGCACCTGTGCCAGTTGAGGGTTCACCGGCCGCTTTAGCTGGAGGCCAACTGGGGCTGGCTGGCGCGCCGCGCCAGATGACGAATGGCCAACAGCAGCGGCAGCAGCCCAATGGCCAGGCCGAAGATGCTCAAATAGGTGAACCCGGTCCAGGCAAATAGCAGGCCGCTCTGCAGGCTGCCAAATGACCCGAGCAGCCCCATGGCTAGATCGCTGCCGCCCTGCACCCGGCCGCGCTCGCCCAGCGTCAGGTTATCAGTGAGCAACGCCGCGCCGGCCACGTAGCAAAAGTTCCAGCCCAGGCCGATCAGGAACATGGACAGGGCCAGGACGCTGGTGGCCAGGGAGAGCGGCGCCAGGGCGCAGCCGACCACCAGGATGACGGCGCCGGCGACGATAGTCTGCACGCGGCCAAAGTTATCAGCCAGGCGGCCGCTGACCATGGACAGGCCAAACATACCCAGAGTGTGCGCCATGGTCATGATCGAGACGTCGCCCAGGCCGTGGCCGTGGTTGGTCATGTGCAGTCCGGTGATGCCCACGACCATCGACATGACCAACTGGGAGGCGACCATGGCCAGGATGGCCAACTGGTTGCCGGGCTGGGACAGGATGACGCGCAGTGGCCGCACCACAAGGTTGGCGGCGTGGCCGGCAGCATTGCCGGCGGCAGAAGCCGCGGCAGCGGCCGTGGCTGCAAACTGGCGCGCCAGGTCGGTGGGATCCGGCCGCAGAAAGAGGCCAATGAGCAGGAAGCCGATGACATACAGCCCGACGCTGGCAAACCAGGGGCCGGCCAGCACCGGCGCGCCCAGGGAGCGGGCCCAGTCGCCGGTGGGCGCCACCAGTGCCGGGCCAAGCAGCGCGCCGAGCGTGCCGCCCAGGACGACCAGGCTGATGGCGCGGGCGCGCTCGGCGGCGGGGTTCATTTCGGCGGCGGCATAGCGGCCCAGGTCGATGAAACCACGGGCCACGCCCATGCCGGCAAAGCCCAGCATGAAGCCGCCAAAATTCCCCAGCAGCACCGCCACGCCTGCCAGCAGGGCGCCGGCCGCCCCAGCGGCATAGCCCAGCATCAGGCCGCGCCGGCGGCCAATGCGTTCCATAAGGCGGGCGGCGGGATAGGCGGCCAGAGCCGTGCCCAGGCCAAAGGCGGCCGGCGGCAGGCCGGCCAACGCCGGCTGTCCGCTGAGGTTGGCGCCAATGATGACGCCGATGGTGGTGCCGGCGATGTAGGCAGCGGTGCTGAGACTCTGGCCAAAAAACAGGAGCCAGGTGAGCCGGCGGGTGTGAATGCTATTCATCGCAGGGGACCGGTGCCGGGCAGCGGGCCGGTTTTGGATTGTTTTTCGAGGCGCTCGCAAATCAGGCGCAGCGTGCCCCAATCGCGGCGGGCCAGGAAGATTTCCGCCAGGCGGATGAGGGTGTGGGTTTCCAGCGTGCGCAGCTTGACCAGCTCGGCATAGACGCGGGCGGCTTCGTTGTCGGTGCGGCCGGCGCGCAGGTAGTCGACGGCCGAGCGGATCAGCTCCTGCTCGCGCTGGCGCAGGGCCTCGGGGTCGCGCAGGCTGCTGGTCTTGGTGGGCGGCTCGATGGTGCGCGAGGCGACGCGACGGACGGCGTTGACAAACTCATCGGTGTTGAAAGGCTTGATGAGGTATTCGCGCGCGCCGGCGGCCATGGCCTGGCGCAGGATCTCGCGCTCGCCATCGTAGGACATGGCCATGCAGACCGTGCCGGGGCTGACGTGCGCCAGGGCGCGGATAGCGGTCAGCCCATCCACCTTGGGCATGTGCACGTCAATCACGGCCACGTCCGGCCGCTGCTGGCGCGCCATCTCCACCGCCTCCTGGCCGTCTTTCGCCAGCGAGACCACCTCGATATCGTCTTCGAGCGACACCATCATCTGGGTGCTCCTGCGAAACTCGGCGTTATCGTCGGCGATGAGCAGGCGGATGGTGGCGATGGCCGGGGCTACCATGCGGGTCTAGATATTCAGGCGGAGCGCAAGAAGACGAACCCGCCGCCCAAACCTATTTCCCGTTCCGTCCACCAAAGGTCCCGCGGCTGTTTTGCGGCAGGATCAGCTCCACATCGGAGTGGGGGCGGGGGATGACGTGGACCGAGACCAGCTCGCCCACGCGCTTGGCGGCGGCGGCGCCGGCGTCGGTGGCGGCCTTAACGGCGCCCACGTCGCCGCGCACCATCACGGTCACCAGCCCGCCGCCGACGTACTCGCTGCCGATCAGCGTGACGTTGGCGGCTTTGACCATGGCGTCGGCGGCTTCAATGGCGCCGACCAGCCCCCTGGTTTCGACCATGCCCAGCGCAATCATGGCAGCATCTACGGCCATAGCATCCTCCTTGAGAGACTAAATGAATGATTACTTGCGCAATTCTTCGAGAACGCGGCGCACGATATCGTCGATGCGGGCGTCCTGCATGCCGGCGGCGCCGGCCTGCGCCGGAACAGCGCCGTGCCGCTGTTGAATGGGATCATCGGTTGAACCGGGCAGCAGGGCGGCTTCGGGCGGCGGCCGGGTTTCGTAGGCCAGCCGCTTAACATTATACATGTGGTACACGGTGATGTTATCGCCGGTGATGGCGCCGCCCACGCCGCCCGAGCCGAGGGTCATGGAAGGCATGACGCCGGTGGTCAGCCCGGTGGCGCCGAGAGTGCCCATGCTGTTGACCACGATACGGAAAACGGGCTTTTCCAGCCCGAAGCGCATGATGACGTTGTTGTCCTGGGCGTGGATGACCAGCGAGTGGCCGCGCCCGCCGAAATTGATCAGCTCGATGCAGCGCTCGCAGCCGGCCTCCCAGCCGTCGGCCTCGTACCAGCCGAGGACGGTGGTCAACTTTTCGCCGGAGAGCGGCTCGTCGCGGCCCACCGCCGCGAGCCGAGTGACCAGGATGCGGGCGCTGGCCGGCACCGTAATGCCGCACATCTGCGCCAACTGCTGCGGGCTCTTGCCCACGGCCTTGGGGTTGATGAGATGGCCGGAGCTGAACAGCAGCGCGCCCAGCGCTTTGGCCCGGGCGTCATCCACGAAGTAGGCACCCTCCGCCTGCATCAGCTCGGCTAGTTGGGCGGCGATGGGCCGGTCGGCCACCACGGACTGCTCGGTGGCGCAGATGACGGAATGATCGAAGGCTTTAGAAGCGACGATATAGCGGGCGGCACGGCGCAGGTCGGCGGAGCGGTCCACGTACACCGGCACATTGCCGGGACCGACGCCGTAGGCCGGCTTGCCGACGGAGTGCGCGGCGCGGACCATGTCGGCGCCGCCGGTGGCCAGGATGAGGGCGGTATAGCGGTGGCGCATCAACTCCTGGGTGCCGGGCAGGGAGACGTGGGTCATGCACGAAACCAGGCCTTTGGGCATGCCGGCGCGCTCGCCGGCCTCGGCCATCAGCCGGGCGGTCTCGGCGCAGCATTTCACCGCCGCGGGGTGGGGGGCCACCACAATGGCGTTGCGCGCCTTGACGGCGATGAGGGTCTTGAACATGACCGTGGAGGTGGGGTTGGTGCTGGGGGTCAGTGCGGCCACCACGCCAATCGGCCAGGCAATTTCATAGATCTTGCGTTTCTCGTCGTGGCGGATGACGCCGACGGTGGGAATGTCGCGGATCGCCTCCCACAGAATTTTGGAGGTCAGGACGTTTTTGAGGGTCTTGTGCTCCGGCACGCCGTAGCCGGTTTCTTCGCTGGCCATGCGGCCCAGCCGCTCGGCGGCGGCGTAGCCGGCCTCGGCCATGGCGGCGCACACCCGATCCACCTCGGCCTGCGAGGCTTTGGCGAACTGGCGCTGGGCGTCGCGGGCAGCTTCCGCCAACCGGCGGGCTTCCTGGATAGACTGTAAATCGTTGTCGTACTCAGCCATTGCGTGCCTCGTGGCCGGTGGCCCAACGACGGCCACGGCATTTGAATGAGTATGGCTTGTTTTTAGCGTTTTGGCAAACGCGCAGCCCGCTCAGGACTTGCGGAAGGTAATGGTACCGTCGACTTCGAGCGTATCGATGACAGCCATGATGACGGCGTCGACTGGAGTGTCCTTGGTGACGGTGGTCTGGCGCGCGGACGAGCCGGCGGCGATGAGCACCAACTCGCCATAGCCAGCGTCGACGGTGTCGATAGCGACGTAGGGCTTGCCGACGGCGGCGCCGCGCTCATCGGCCTCGCGCACGATGAGCAGCTTGCGCCCGACCAGCTTCTCGTCTTTGATGGTGGCAACCGTGGAACCCACGACACGGGCGATTTGCATGCTGCCTCAGTTCACGGGAATGGCTGGCTAGACGTGGTGACGACCGCTGGAACGCAGCGGCGGCTGAACGGCCCGCCGGCCGCGCCGCGCGCGGCGGCCAGCCTCGCGCCGCAGATCGAGCTCGGTGCCCAGGATCATTTCCATCTGCTCCAGCGCGGCCGAGTCATACTCGGTTTCGCCGCACACGTCGCACACCCAGCCGGGGAAATTAGGGATGGTGATGAATTGGCCGCCATACCAGTGGGCGAAGACTACCTGGCGCAGGCGCAGGGTGCCGGCCAAGCAGTGCTGGCAGATGTAGATCGGTGCGGGAGCGCTGGGTTCGCTGTTGGACATTAGTAATTCCCCGGTTTGGTTGCGCTGGCGGCCGGCGAAGCGGCTGCTGCCGCGGGCGCGGGTTCGGTCTGGATGATCTTGATGCCGGCGCTGGCGCCAATGCGCGTGGCGCCGGCCTGCACCATGGCATCGGCTTCGTCGCGGGTGCGCACGCCGCCGGCGGCCTTCACGCCCATACGCGGGCCAACGGTGCGGCGCATCAACTGCACATCGGCCACGGTGGCGCCGCCGGAGGCGAAGCCGGTGGAGGTCTTGACGTAGTCGGCGCCGCTCTCTTTGGCCAGCAGGCTGGCGGCAATTTTCTCTTCCTCGTTCAGCAGCGCGGCCTCAATGATGACCTTGACCAGGGCCGGCGGCTGGTGGGCCTTGCACACCCGCACCACGGCGCGGATGTCGCGAGCCACCATTTCGTAATCGCGGGCCTTGAGCGCGCCAATGTTGATGACCATATCGATCTCGGTGGCGCCGGCTTCAATGGCCACCTGGGCTTCGTAGGCCTTCACTTCCGGCGGCGTGGCGCCGAGCGGGAAGCCAACCACGGTGCACACCGCCACCGCCGAGCCGCGCAGCAATTGGGCCGCCAGCGCCACGTGGGTGGGATTGATGCACACTGCCGCAAAGCCGTACTTGCGGGCTTCGTAGCACAACTGCGCGATCTGGTCTGGCGTGGCGTCGGGCTTGAGCAGGGTGTGGTCGATCAGGCCGGCCAGGCTGGCGCGCGCGGGCGTGACGCCCAGCCCGGCCGCCACCCGATCGGCCCCGGCCTGGACGATCAATTCTACCCGGTCGCCGCAGTGGCGGACGCAATAGCCGGCGCCGCACTTCTGGGTGCACAAGTCGGCGCCCGGCCCGGCGGCCCGCTGCTCTTCGTCAGCCAGCGCCAGCAGCACGCGGCGGGTGACCAGTTCGACCAGGCGTTCAACGGTTTGCGGGTCAGCAGGCATGTGTTCGTCCGGGGCGTTCACGATCTAACATAGGCCAGATCGGAACGTCCCTAGGCCACGCGATCTCTAGAGAAACGCCGCTCAATATCCATAATCTTGTCCACGCGGCGCTGGTGCCGGCCGCCGCCAAAGGGCGTGGCCAGCCAGGTCTGAACGATTTGCTTTGCCAGAGCAGGGCCGATCAGCCCGGCGCCCAGGGTCAGGACGTTAGCGTCGTTGTGCTCGCGGCTGTTCAGCACCGTAGCATGATCGTAGCACAAAGCGGCGCGGACGCCCGGCACCTTGTTGGCGGCCATGGCGCTGCCGATGCCGGCGCCATCGATGACGATGCCGCGCCAGGCTTCCCCAGAGCCGACCAGCCGCGCCACGGCGTAGGCCAGGTCAGGGTAGTCCACGGCGTCGGTGGAATGGGTGCCGCAATCGACGACTGGATAGCCGAGTTCGGCCAGGTAGGCTTTCAAAGCCTCTTTGAGGGCATAGCCGCCGTGGTCGGCGCCGAGCGCGACCTGGCCGCGCTCAGGAGACTTTGCCGCTGCGGTGGCGGGCGCGGCCGCCATTGCGGGGGTGGCGGGGGG
>JAYTFQ010000852.1:0-9680 GCA_043734225.1 Anaerolineales bacterium
GACGCGGCCCACCGGTGGGCCGCGTCCGCGTCATCTCATTCGGCCACAACCTCCTTGATTGTCCTGGTTGCTTGGAAGTCTCCGCGCCACGAAAACCCCCGTTGGCGTCCCGCCTACGCCTTCGGCCGGCTGAACGACGCCATCAACGATCGCATCGCCGCCCGCGGCAGCAGGCGCGGCACAAACGATAAGATGTTGTTCACCGGTCCTACCACCCGCAGCACCTTCCCGCGCGCGTTGGCGTCCAAGGCCGCGGCCACCACCGCCTCCGCGGTCAGGTTGGGCAGCGCATTCTGAAAGTCATGCGCGGTGCTCACATCCGCAAATTCGGTCTTGGCTGGGCCAGGGCACACCACGGTCACCCGCACGCCGCTGTCCTTAAGCTCATACGCGATGGATTCGGAAAAGCTCAGCACAAACGCTTTGGCTGCAGCGTAGCTGGCCAGATACGGCATGGAAAAGAAAGCCTGCAGTGAGGCCATATTGATAATGCCGCCCCGCCGGCGTTCCACCATGCCCGGCAGGAACTGGCGCGTCAGCGTCACCAGCGCCACCACGTTGAGCTGGATCGAGTTCATCTCGCGCGCCAGCGGCAGCTCCGCGAACCGGCCCCAATCGGCGAAGCCGGCATTGTTCACCAACAGCTCCACCGGTCCCAACTCGGTGGCTCGGCTGACCACGGCCTGCAAACCCTCGGCCGTCTGCAAATCCGCTGCCAGCGGCTCGATCCGCCCGCCGGTTTTCGTGGCCTCCTGCGCCAGCGCCTGCAAACGGTCCAATCGGCGCGCCACCGCCAGGACCGGATGGCCCTTCTTGATCAGCTCCTTTGCGAACAACAGGCCGAAGCCTGAAGACGCCCCGGTCACAACCGCCCAACCCTTCGTTTGAGTCTGCATATTGGCACCTTTGTCGACATCCAGGCAGCCGGCTGGGCCCGTTCAATCAAAACCAGCCGTCCGCTGCTGCACCGTTACACAGAATATAACGGCGCGCCTGGCCCAAAATATGCGCGGCCGGTTGATTGCTCGACTGTGCCGTGCCGTGCAATAACTTTGGCTGAGGCCATAGGGCGCATTTCACTTCTGTGCAAAGCCTTGTTTATCCAGGGCTTGCAACATTATGTCCGTCCACTTCTCCACGCAGCCCGTGCCACTTCTCTTGCCATTTTTGCCGTTAAAACCACTTGTGCCATGCCCGAAGGGTATGCCACTTCCAAACAGGTACTCCGCCCGGGAGAGAACCAGCCGTGAAGCGGCCCAATCGTGTGCAATTGGTCCCCAATGCGAAATACACCCGAGGCCATAACGAAGCTGTGGCCGGGGCAAATTTGGGCCTATACTTCAGCGATGTAGCCTATATTCGCGACTTGGGTGCCGAGCGGTCTGGCGTTCGCTCCGCCCAGGAGGGGAGCACAATGGCTGTTTCTTACGACCGAGCCCAGATCAGGGCCGCTCTTAACAGCAATGATCCTTCAATCAGCGCATACCTGGACCTTGAAACCGGTACGGTCGTACTAATTAGAGAAGACGACCTAAGCGCTACCGCGATTCAGCTGCGCGACGCCGTCACAGCGGGCTATGGCGATCGATACCGCTATATTCCTGGCGGCGTTGCGAGCGCCGATGATGCCGCCGTCAGTGCTTGGTTAGAGGCGGAAGGGTTGTAAGCCCGCGGCACCAGCATGGCGCGCTGGGCCGATTATCAGGAAACAATCGGGCACTCAGCCGGCCGCGCGTTCAGCGTTTCCGGTTGAGTGCCCGCGGCTTGAACCAGGGCCGCCCGCTGGCGGGTTACTTGGCCGGCGTTGGCGTTGCGTCCGCCACCTGCGCCCGGATGTAGAAGATGTTGGTCACCTTGGTCTTGTCATCCTGCACGGCCACGATCATCAATCCGTCGGACTTGCCATTGGCTTTTTTGGAAAATACGCAGAACACGCCAACCTGCGGCACATTCTGGTCAGCGCCGGTCACGCACGCCGACTGGTCGCTCGCCGTCCAGCCGTTGGTGGTCATCAGCGCCGGCGTATAGAAGGCCTGCACATCGGCCGGTGTCTTGGTGGTCGAGGTAAAATTGGCCCATTGCGCGTCCTGGGCGCCGCCCAGCACCTGCTTGCCCATCACCGACAAAAGTAGGGTCACAAATCCGGGTACCTGCACGTCTGTCTTGGTAGTGCCGTCCATCTGCGGCACGTCCGGCCACAGCGCGGCAATGGTCGTCGGTTGGGCGCCCGCTCCGGGCAGCCCGGGCACACCAGGCAGCGAGCACGCCAGCATGGCCAGCACTAGGGCGAATAAGCCGGTAAATCTCAACATTCGTTTCATCAAGGCCTCCATAATGTGCTGTAAGCGTTCGTCATTGGCTCATATCCTACCGTGTCTGCCTGCCCCTGTCTATAATAGCCCTGTCCTAACCCGTTAGAGTGATATCAGGTCTTGACAAATAGAACAAAGAATCGATAAGCTGTTCTCGCCTGCCATGTCCTTGCCCTCCTCCGCCTTGCAATTGTTTTCTCCCCCCGTCCGCGACTGGTTCCGCGAGACGTTCGGCCAGCCGACGCCGCCGCAGGCCGAGGGCTGGCCGGCCATCCAGCGCGGCGACAACACGCTGATCCTGGCGCCCACCGGCTCGGGCAAAACCATCGCCGCTTTCCTATGGGGGTTGGATGAGATTTATCGCGAGCTTGCCGCTGAGGGCGACTCGGCCGAGCCCGGTGTGCGGCTGTTGTACGTCTCGCCGCTCAAGGCGCTCAACAACGACATCGAGCGCAACCTGCGCGCGCCCCTGGATGGCATCCGCGCCGTGGCGGCCGGTCAGGGCCAGACCTTGCCCGCGCTGCGCGTCGCCGTGCGCACCGGCGACACGCCCCAGAGCCTACGGGCGCAGATGCTCAAGCACCCGCCGCACATCCTCATCACCACGCCCGAGTCGCTCTACCTGATCCTCACCAGCCCCGTGGCGCGCAATATGCTGCGTTCGGTGCGCAGTGTCATTCTGGATGAAATCCACACCCTGGCCGGCAACAAGCGCGGCGCGCACCTGGCGCTCAGCCTGGAGCGCCTGGCGCATCTGGGCGGGCGGCCGCGCGCCGCGCAGCGCATCGGCCTCTCCGCCACCATCCGCCCACTGGAAGAGGCTGCGCGCTTCCTGGGCGGCCAGCAGGGCGGCGCGCCGCGCCCGGTGGCCATTGTCAACGCCCATTACCGCAAGCCGCTGGACCTGCAAGTGATCACCGCCGTGGACGATTTCCGCGACCTGCCCGGCGGCAGCATTTGGCCCTCGGTGGTGCCGCGCGTGCTCGATGACATCCGCCGCCACAACACCACCCTAGTTTTTGCCAACAATCGCCGCCTGGCCGAGCGCACCGCCGACCGCCTCAACGCCCAGCTTGCCGCCGAGCAGTCCGAAGAGATTCCGCCCGGCAGCACCGAGGCCCTGGCGCCCGGCGGCCAGGCGCGCGACCGCGGCATGTGGGCCATCGGCGCCGAAGGTCCCATCCGCGCCCATCATGGCAGCATGTCCAAAGAAGCGCGCCTCAAGATGGAAACGGACCTCAAGGCCGGGCGGCTGCCGGCGCTGGTCGGCACCAGCTCGCTGGAGCTGGGCATCGATATCGGCGCCGTGGACATGGTGGTGCAATTGCAGTCGCCCAAGAGCGTGGCCCAGGGTTTGCAGCGGGTGGGGCGCTCGGGTCATCTGGTCGGCCAGACCAGCGTCGGCCGCATTTATGCCACCTTCCGCGAAGACCTGATGGAAGCTGCCGCCATTGCCCGCGGCATGCTCGATGGCGACGTGGAGCCGACCATCACCCCGCGCAACCCGCTCGATGTCCTGGCGCAGCACATCGTGGCCGCGGTGGCCGTTGAGCCCTGGAAGCCGGCCGATCTATTCGAGCTGGTCCGGCAGGCCTATCCCTACTCAGACCTCACGCGCGCCGCGTTTGACGCGCTGCTGGAGATGTTGAGCGGCAAATACCATCTCGATCTGCCGCCGGCTCAGAAAGGTCCGGCCGCCTCGCTGCGCGCCAAGATTTCCTGGGACAAGGTGCAGGACCGGCTGACTGCGCTGCCCGGCTCGCGCATGCTGGCCATCGGCAACGCCGGCACCATCCCCGACACCGGCGCCTTTGGCGTTTATCTGGCCGACGGCAAAACTCGCATCGGCGAGCTGGATGAGGAGTTCGTGTTTGAGACGCGCCCCGGCGACGCCTTCCTGTTGGGCAGCAATGTCTGGCGCGTGGCCGAGATTGGCGACGACCGCGTAACGGTGGCCGACGCCGCCGGCGCCACGCCGCGCATGCCCTTTTGGAATGGCGACTATCCCTATCGTCCCTACGATCTCGGCACGCGCATCGGCCGCTTCCGGCAGGCTGTGGTCGACCGGCTGGCCAATTCCACGCCCGAGCAGGTGCAGGCCTGGCTGCGCCGCGACTACGCGCTCGACGACAGCTCGGCCCGCAACCTGGTGGCCCACGTCCGCGCCCAACTCGACGCTGTCGGCGTCATTTCCTCCGACACCACCATCGTCGTCGAGTCGTTCCAGAATGCCGTCGGCGACGGTTACGTCGTCATCCACTCGCCCTTCGGCGGGCGGGTCAATGGCGCCTGGGGTCTGGCCCTCATCAGCGCGCTGCGCGAGCAGCTCGCCGTGACGCCCGAGGCCCAGACCAACGACGACGGCCTCATCTTTCGCTTTCCGCAGGCCGACCCCCGGCTGCCGCTGGAGATCATCCAGCACATGACGCCCGCCGCGGCTCGCGAGCGGCTTCTGCGCGAGCTGCCCAAGTCGGCCGTGTTTGGCGCGCGTTTCCGCATGAACGCCGGCCGCGCGCTGCTGCTGCCGCGCGCCCGCGCCGGCAAGCGCACCCCGTTCTGGATCCAGCGCCTGCGCGCTAAGGACCTGCTGGCCTTCGTCGGCCAGTACAACGATTTTCCGATTGTCACTGAGACTTATCGCGATGTGCTCCAGGATGTTTTCGATCTGCCCCACCTGGAGGCGCTGCTGGAAGGTATTCAGAATGGCGCCATCCGCGTGCTGCCCATCGAGACCGCCGTGCCCTCGCCGGTGGCCGCCAGCCTGATCTTCAACTTCGTCAGCCAGTTCTTATACGAGTGGGACGCGCCCAAGGCCGAGCGCCAGGCCCAGGCCATTTCCCTGGCCGATGTGCTGCCGCCGCTGCCCAGCCCAGATGGCGGCGGCGCCGATCTCAGCGGCCTGCTTAGCTCGGAGGCCATCGACGACGTGGTCCGGCGCGCCCAGCACCAGGCCGAGGGATACCAGGCGCGCAGCGAAGACGAGCTGGCGTTGATCCTGCGCGAGCTGGGCGACCTGACCGAGGCCGAAGCGCTGGCGGCCTGCGCCCCTGGCGCGGAGCGGGCTGGGGCAGTGTGGCTGGATACGCTGGCCTTGCAGGGCCGCGCGTTGCGCTTGCGCATCAGCGGCCAGGACCGCTGGCTGCCGATTGAGCTGGCCGCCAGCTATCGCGCTGCGCTGCAAGGCGCCTCGCCCGGCCCCGGGCTTAGCGAAGATGCCCTCAACGTCCTGCGCCGCTTCCTGGCTCGCTCCGGCCCGGTCATGCTGCGCGAGATGCTGGCCCGCTATCCGTTCGACCCGCTGCAATTGGAGGTCAGCCTGGTGGGCCTCGCCCAGGCGCGTGAGGTGCTGGCCGGCCGTTTCACCGCCCCAGATCGCAACGAGTATCTGGCCGCGCCGCTGCTCGATCAAATCCGCCGTCGCACGCTCAGCCTGCTCCGGCAGGCCGTCCAGCCCGTGCCCCTGGCCGACTATGCCGATCTGTTGGCCGAATGGCAGCACGTCAAGCCCTCCGCGCGGCTGTCTGGCCTGGATGGCCTGCGCCGGGTGCTGGATCAGTTGCGCGGTGTGGCCCTGCCGCTGCGCACCTGGGAGCAGGAAGTGCTGCCCGCTCGCCTGGCCAGCTTCCGCCCGGCCGATCTCGACGCGCTGCTGGCCGCCGGTGATCTGGTGTGGGCCGGCGTGCCCACCTCGGCCGGCCACGACGCCCGCCGCGCCCGCGTGCGTTTTATTTTTCGCGGCGAGGGCGCCTTGTTCTTGGAACCCGCCGCCGGCGCCGAGGAAGGCCTGAGTGCCACGGCCCGCGGCCTGTACGACTTTCTTAAGGCCGAGGGCGCCTCCTTCACCACCGAGTTGCACGCCGGCCTGGGCCTGCGGCCGGCCGCGCTGCACACAGCGCTCGCTGAGCTGCTTCTGTGCGGGCTGGTCACCCACGACACCCTGGAACCCCTGCGCGCGTTGCACGAAGGCGACGGAGCGCCGCGCGCCGAGCCCGAGCCGGGAGTGATCAGCCCGCTCGAAGCCGATCTGTCCGAGCGCCTGGCTGCCTTTCAGCGCCGCCGGCCGCTGACGCCCGGCCGTCTGCGCGACGCCAAGCGCCGGGTCAGCAACCGTTTGCGCAACGAAACCCGGCTCGAAGTCGAAGCTGCCTTTGTCCCCCAGCCCAGCGCCGCGCCCGGCGCCGGCTTTGCCGCTTCCGGTCGCTGGTCGTTGGTCCATCGCGCGGGCGTCCTGGGGCCGCCTGCCGCCGACGAGGTCCGCGCCGAGCGCCTGGCGCGCATCCTGCTGGCGCGGGCAGCGGTCCTCAGCCGCGAGGCCTTGGAGCGCGAGGCTGGTGCCTGGGAGTGGGCCCAGCTGTATCGCGTCTGCCAGCGGCTGGAGCTGCGCGGCGAGCTGCGCCGCGGCTATTTCGTCACCGGCCTGTCCGGCATCCAGTTCGCTCTGCCGGAGGCGGTGGAGGCCCTGCGCGCCCGCCCGGTTGCGGATGTCGAGCTCACCCTGCTCAACGCCACCGACCCGGCCAATCTGTATGGTGGCGAATACGCCGGACTCGAAGCACCGCGTTTTGCGCGCCTGCCCTCCACGTTTGTGGCGTCAAAGCGCGGCCGGCCGTTGGTGCTGTTTGAAGAGGGTGGGGGGCACATCACCACGCTCCCCGGCGCCGAGCCCGACGATATTTCGCGCGCCCTGGCCGCCTACCTGGCCCGGCCGTCTGCCCCGCGCCGCATAGTTGTGACCCGCTGGAACGACGACACGGTGCTGCGCAGCCCGGGCGAGCCCCTGCTGCGCGTGTTGGGCTTTCAGAGCACGCCCAGCGCGTTAGAGTGGTGGGCGCCGCACGCGTAGGACTGAATTGTTTCCGAGAAATGCTAGTCGTGGCGACCGTCGCTCGCCACGACTAGCATTTCTCGGACGTATTTCCGCCCTGCATGCGGTGCGAATAGCCTATAATTCGATGCTATGGGAGTATTCATGCCAGGCAAGCCAACCAAGCCCGCCACCGTCGACGCCTATATCGCGCAGTTCCCCGAGGACGTGCAGAGCATTTTGCAGCAGCTCCGCGCGCTGATCACAAAAGCCGCCCCTCGGGCCGACGAGACAATAAGCTACAACATCCTCGGATATTTTTTGAATGGCGGCCTGCTGTGGATCTCCGCCAACAAGCGCCATATTGGCCTTTATCCGATGCCCGCGGACACTCCTGCCTTCAAGGGCGAGTTGCTCCCTTTTCGCGGCACCAAGAGCGCCTTGCACTTTCCGCTCAACAAGCCCATGCCCTACGCCATGATCCGCAAGATCGTTAAATATCGTCTTGCCGAAAATCTCAAAGCCAGCACCCCTGCCAAGAAACCGGCCTCACGTTGATGTTTAGACCGGTTCCCGCAGCTTTTGGTTTTCTTCGCGCTCTTCGCGCCTTTGCGGTTAAGCCCTAACCTATGCCATCCACTCAACCGATCGATTCAACGCCTCCCGACTGGGAAAACCCGCTCCTGCTCAGCCGCGGCCGCGAACCCGGCCGCGCCACGTTGGTGCCCTACGCCGACCTGGACAGCGCCCGGCGCGGCGAGCGCCAGGCCTCGCCCTATTTCCGTCTGCTCAACGGCCAGTGGGACTTTTACTACGTGCCCAACCCGGCGGCCGTGCCCGCCGGGTTCGAGCAGCCCGGCTTTGCCGGCGAAGGCTGGCGCCCGCTGCCGGTGCCAAGCAACTGGCAGTTGCACGGCTATGGCCGCCCCCAATACACCAATATCAACTATCCCTTCCCGGTTGACCCGCCGCACGTGCCGCAGGATAACCCGGTCGGCCTGTACCGCCGCCGTTTCGTGCTGCCCCCCACCTGGGACGGCCGTCAGGTCTTTCTGAATTTTGACGGCGTGGATTCGGCCTTCTATGTCTGGGTCAACGGCCACCCGGCCGGCTACAGCCAGGGCGCGCACTTGCCGTCCGAGTTCAACATCACCCTCTATCTGCAGCCTGGCGAAAACGTCCTGGCCGTGCAGGTCTTCCAGTGGTCCGACGGCTCATATCTGGAAGACCAGGATATGTGGCGGCTGAGCGGCATTTTCCGCGATGTGTATCTCCTCGCCGCGCCCGGCGTGCGCCTGCGTGATGTCCGCGTTCGCACGACCTTTGACGCGCCTGGCGCCGATGCCGTTTTGGATTTGCATGCCTGGATCAAGAGCGAGCTGCCAGTTGACGGCCCAGACATCACCGTGATTGCCCGGCTGTTGGATGCCGCCGGCGGCGTGGTCTTCGAGCAGCCGCTGGGCGCGCCGGCCCTGGTGCCGGCCAGCAGTGAGCTCGAGCTGGCGCTGGCCGTGCCAGTGGCCGCCCCTCACAGATGGTCGGCCGAGGATCCGTATCGCTACACCCTGCTGCTGGCGCTGTCCTCCAGCGACGGCCTGCTCCAAACGCACCGGCTGTCGGTTGGTTTCCGGCAGGTGGAGGTGCGCGCCGGCGTCTTCTATTTCAACGGCCAGCCGATTAAGCTCCAGGGGGTCAACCGCCACGAGACCCATCCCGACTTCGGCCACGCCGTGCCGTATGAGTCGATGCTGCAAGACATCCTGCTGATGAAGCAGCACAACATCAACACCGTGCGCTGCTCGCATTATCCCGACGACCCGCGCTGGCTGGACTTGTGCGACCAGTATGGGCTGTACGTGATTGACGAAGCCGACCAGGAGGCGCACGGCTTTCACCATGCCGGTGATTGGGCCCGCCTGGCTAAGGATCCCGCCTGGCGCGCCGCCTTTGTGGACCGCGCCGTGCGTATGGTCGAGCGCGACAAGAACCATCCCTCGATCATCATTTGGTCGCTCGGCAACGAAACCGGCTATGGCCCCAACCACGACGCCATGGCCGACGCCATCCGCGCCCTCGACCCGACCCGGCTGATCCATTACGAGTCGGCCCACGAGGCCCCTCTGGTGGATGTGGTCAGCGTGATGTATCCGCGCGTCGACGTGCTCATCGAGCAGGGCAAGCGAACCGATGACCCGCGCCCGTTCTTCATGTGCGAGTACGCCCACGCCATGGGCAACGGGCCAGGCAATCTTCAGGAATACTGGGACGCCATTCGCGCCTATCCGCGCCTGATGGGCGGTTGTGTCTGGGAATGGGTCGATCATTCCATCCGCCAGGTCACGCCCGGCGGGGTGGAATGGTTCGCCTATGGCGGCGATTTTGGCGACGAACCCAATGACGGCAATTTCTGCATCGACGGTTTGTGCTTCCCGGACCGTGTGCCCTATCCCGGCCTGATCGAATACAAAAAGGTGCTAGAGCCGGTGTGGGTCGAGGCGGGTGACCTGAGCGCCGGGCAGATCACCCTGCACAACCGCTTCAATTTCCTGACTCTGGCCAATGTG
>JAYTFQ010000853.1:0-8432 GCA_043734225.1 Anaerolineales bacterium
TGGCCCGACTTTCGTCGGGCCCCAGCATCCGCTTCGGCCGACTTTTTAAGTTTTGTGCTTACAAGCGCGCTTCGAGCCAGGTCTCCACGTCGTGCAACACCTGCTCGTGTTCGGGCTCGTTGTAGATTTCGTGATACAGGCCGGGATAGACCTTGAGCGTCTTATCTTTTGAGCCGGCCGCCTGATACAGCTCCTGCGCGCCTTCCGGGCTCACCAATTTGTCGGCGCCGCCTTGCAGGATCAGCAGCGGGAGCGTGATGGCGCCGGCGCCGGCCTGCACGCGCTGCATGGCGTCGATGGTTTCCGCGCCCAGGCGGGCGGTAGTCTTGCCGCTGAACACCAGCGGGTCGTTGACGTAGGCGCGCACCACCTCCGGGTCGCGCGAGACGCCCTTGGCATCCAACGCCAGCACGCCCATCTTGGGCGCCACCCGAGACAGAACCCGGCCTATCACCAGCAGCGCCGGCGAGAGCGGCGGCAGCTTGACCGCTGGGGCGGACAACACCGCCCCGGCTAACCCTGCCTGATAGTGAAGCAGATAGTTGGCGCTGATCAGCCCGCCCAGGCTGTGTCCCATCAGGAAGATGCGCCGGCCCGCCTGCCAGCCGGTCACCTTGTCAAAGAAGCGCTTGAGCGGCTCGGTGTAATCGCTGAAGCGCTCGACGTACTCGCGCAGCCCATCCGATTGGCCGTGGCCGTAATGATCGAGGGCGTACACGGCATAGCCGCGCGGCACGAAATAGTTCACCACATTGCCATAGCGCCCGCTGTGCTCGCCCAGGCCGTGCACCACCAGCAGCACCGCCTTGGGGTCGCCCGGCGGCAGCCAGGCCTGATAAAAAAGCTTGCTGTCGCGCGGGCCGGCCAGTTTGCCTTCCAGGGTCACCATTGGATCACCGCTGCTTCCATCGTCAGCCCCGGCCCAAACGCCATCAGCAGGCCATAGTCGCCGGGCGCCGGCTGGCCCTGGCGCTGGATCTGGTCCAGCACGAACAGGATGGTGGGCGATGACATGTTGCCGTAGTCGCGCAGCACCGCGCGCGAATAGCGCATCTGCGCCTCGTCCAGCGCCAGCCGCTCCTGCAAGTAGTCCAGGATCTTGCTGCCGCCGGGGTGAACGCCCCAAAAGGCCACGTCCGCCCGTGTCAGCCCGTTGCGCGCCAGCAGCGGATCGATAAAGGCTTCCACGTTGGCCGCCAGCACGTCCGGCACATAGGCCGACAGCCGCATCTGAAAGCCATGATCAGTGACATGGAAGGCCATGTGGTCGAAGGTGGTGTAATCGCAATAGGTGGCTGCATCCACCAGGCGCGGGCCGCGCGGCGTACCATCGGCGGCGGGGGTCATAACATCCGCCGAGCCAATTAGCGCCGCGGCGGCGCCGTCGGCAAAGAGGGCGGAGACGACCATGTTCTCCAATGAGTCGTCGTCCTGCAGGTGCAGCGAGCAAAGCTCCAGGGCCAGCACGAGCGCCAGCCGGCCGGGTCGGGCGGCCACGGCCTCGCGCGCGCGATGCAGCGCCGGGAAGGCGGCGTAGCAGCCCATGCCCAGCACGCAGGTGCGGCGCAGGTCGGCGCGCATGCCCAACTGGCCGGCCAGCCGCAGGTCCAGGCCGGGGATATCCAGCCCGGTGCATGAGACGACAAAAAAGTCGTCCACATCCGCCGGCGTCAGGCCGGCCCCGGCCAGGCAGCGGGCGATGGTCTCGGCTCCCAACGGCAGCGCGCGCGCCATATAGGCGTTGTTGCGCGCCTCGGTGCCCTGCGGCTGCAAATAGAATTCGCGGTCGGCGGCCATATAGCGCCGGTCCACCCCGGCGCGATTGAAGATAAAGCGCGCGTGGCGCGTGCGCTGGAACAGGTGCTGGAGATAGTCGAAGATTTCGGCTTGGGTGTAGCCCGCGCCCGGCACGCCGGTGGCCAGCGACAGAATCGCCGGCAGGCTGGCCGCCACGCCCGGCGCGGCGCGCGGCGCCAGTTCAATATTCCCGATCAAGGCTTGTGTGTCAGCCATCAGCCTGCCTCCTGAGCTTTTTTGCCCACTTCGCGCGCTTCCCGCGTGTGCGTCACCACAAACTCACCCATGCCCGGGGCCGCGTTCAACACACGCAGACCAAAGCCCAATAAGCGCGGCCGGAGCATAAACACTTGCAGCAGCCGGCCCAGGCGCACCCGCCCGGCAAACTGCCGGCGCCAGTCACGCGCATAGCCAGCGCAGGCCTGCGCGGCGGTCTGCCGGCCCGCCAAAAAAGCCAGCAGCCGCTCAGCCGCCATCTGCCCGCCGCGCAGCGCCATGGCGATGCCGTCGCCGGCCAGCGGCGTGATCAGCCCCGCCGAGTCGCCGGCCATGAAAATCTCATTCACCACCGCCCGCTTAGGGCCAAACGGCACTTGGGCGATGCTGAGCCAGCGCTCGTCCAGCGGCGCGGCCTGCGCCAGCCAGGTTTCCAGCCGCGGGTTTTGGCCGCGCATCCAGCGGATGAAGGCCGGCACGCGCTCCGGGCCGGGGCCGCTCACACGCCGGAACACATCCTCGCGCACCAGCAGCGCCAGGTTGGCCGCGCGCCCAGCGGCGCCCGGCGCTGTGCCGCGCTCCACCTCCGACAGCCCGCAATACCCGCCAGGAAAGCCGTGCAGCTCGATGCGGCCCGGCAGCGGCGGGCCGGCCAGGTGGGTCTTGAGACCCACAAACGGCTGCGGCCGGCGCAGGAAGCGCCGATCCAGGGCCTTGTCCAGCGCGCCGCGCCGGCCATGCGCGGCAATCACCGCCCGGGCCGCGAGGTCCGGCGCGCCGCTGCCCATGATGTGCACTTGAAAACCTGAAGCCAACCCGCCGTCAATGCGCGTGACGGTGGCGCCGGTGCGCACGTCCACGCCCACGGCCTGCGCCCGTTGGGCCAGGGCCTGATCCAGCGCCCGGCGTGTCAGGCCCCAGGCCGGGCCGGGCAGGCGGGTCTCCCAAATGGTGCCATCGGCCGCGGTCAGGCAGGCGGTGTCGATGGCGGCCGGGCCCAGCCCGCGCAATGCCGCGGTCAGGCCGAGGCCGTCCAGCAGGCCGGCGCATTCGGGCGAGAGAAATTCGCCGCACAGCTTGTCGTGCGGGTAAGCGCGCGCTTCCAGCAGCGCCACGCGCGCGCCGGCCTGCGCCAGGTGAATGGCAGCGCTGCAGCCAGCCGGGCCGCCGCCGGCCACGGCCACATCATAGCGTCCGCCGGCCGCGCGCGTCTCAGGCATGCGCCGGATGGTCGACCACCAGGGTCATGCGCCAGGGCCAATGTGAGTACACGCGCGCGCCGGTCAGCCCGGCGGCGGCCGCCAGCGCGCGCAGCTCGGCCGGCGTGTAGGCGCGGCGAATGGACAACTGCCCGTCGTGGCGCGTGAACGGGTGGCGGGCCAGCACCGGCTGCACCAACCCGAAGGCGAGCCCTGGCAGCACGCCGCGCACCAGGTCACTCATGATCAGGCTGCGCCGCGCGCTGGCGTAGCCGGCGCGCAGCAAGGCGACAGCGGCCTCGGGCGCGAAGTGGTGCAAGAATAATGAAGAGATGACAAAATCGACCGCGCCGTCCCCCAGGGGCGGGCGCTGCACATCGGCTTGCAGCAGGCTCACGGGCGATCCGCGCCGGCGCGCCACGGCCAGGTTGCGCGCCGCCCAGTCCAGGCCAAACACGCGCACCGTGGCCTGCTGCTGCCGCGCCCAGACGGCAATGGCGGCAGGGAGATGCGCCGCGCCGGTGCCCAGGTCGAGCACGCTGGCTGGCCCGTGGACGGCCAACAGCCGCGGATACAGGTGGCGCGTGAGCGCGCTGACCCCGCCCAGCCAGCGGTTCAGCCGCCACATCTCGTCCAGGTTGTCGGCCACGTCGGCGCCGCTGCCGCGGCCCTCATCCAGCCATTCGGGCTCGTCAGCGCGCGGCAGCCAAAGCGGAAAGGCGGACATAGGCTTGATTGTAGCATCAGCGGATGATGCTATACTCCGCGCGTATCAGGTTGCGCTGGCATGCCATGGCCAAAACGAACTCCAATCGCCGTCACCCGCTGCTGATTTACGTCCGGCTCTTCGCCCGCTGGCGGACGCCGGCGCTGCTGCTGACGATTGCATTTCTAGTGCTGGCCGCCTGGGCGCCCGGTGTGCTAGCCGAGGATGTGGCCCGATTGGCGCTTCTGACTGGGGGCCTGGCCAGCCTGTTGCTGTGGGGCTACAGCCTGCTTGGGGCGCGCCTGTCTTACGTTCAGTGCCGGCCCACGCATCTGCGGGTCAGCACCCCCCTTTTCCGGCTGGCCATCTCCTACAATCGCATCATCACCTCCCGGCCGGTGCCGTTCGAGCCGGCCCAGGTGGGCGCGGGCCAGGAGGCCATCGTGGCGCCGCTGCGCGGCATGACCATGATGGCGCTGGACCTGAACGGCTACCCGGTGGCGCGCCGCTGGCTGAAGCTGCTGCTCAACCCGTTTCTGCTGCCAGACAAATTCCTGGGCCTGCAACTGCTGGTGCCGGATTGGATGGCGCTGAGCCGCGATATTGAAGTGCATCGCACGCAATGGCAAATGCGCGATCATGATCGCTCGAAAGGCGATGCCTTGACGAGTCTGACCATTCCTCGCCGATAGTAGAACCTCCATGAGACTCGTTGAAAAAGACTTGACAAGTCTTTTTTACTCGTCTTTGTTGAATCGTTTTGCTCTCTCTTTTCCTTTTCATCTCTATACATATATTGTTGTTAATTAATATATATAGATAGTAGTCGTAGTAGAGTCGGTGGATATGTGGATGAGTGCCGCCATGAGGCCAAACGCCCATAGCTGTGGGGTTGGTCGCGCGCGTTGCTCTGCATGTAGTGCCCGTTGGGCGCTCCGCTATCCCCAGGCAAAAACGTATGGAATGTGGACGGGCGGGAGAGACATAACAGGGCAAACCCGGCCTTGGCAGCCGTGAGGCGTATATCTGTGCCCGCCGCGCTGACTCACGCCAGATATTGGCGTACGACATTGCATAACGCTATGGCCCAGATGGGTGAGTCCGAAAATCTGTCCCCAAAACCGACCCCTTTTCCACAGCTTTAGGGGCACTTATCCACAGAGAGCATCAAACAGAACGACATAATGTGTGAATTAGCAAGACTGGCGTGATAAAAAAAGCGGCTCAATTTGAGCCGCTTTTTTTGATATTCGTGTTTTTCCGTCCGGAAGGGTGGTCGTCAGGCCGGAATTCCGGCCTGGCTGTACATACGCTCGCGGATGGCGATTACCTGACGGCGCAGGGAGTCGTCGCGCTCAATCATGTCGGCGACCTTCTTGTAGCCATACATGATGGTGGTGTGGTCACGGCCGCCCAGCGACTCGCCCACGGCCGGCAGCGAGGCATCGGTTTCCTCGCGGATCAAGTACATCGCCACCTGGCGTGACATGGCCAGATCCTTGGTGCGGTCGGGGCCGATCAAGGCCTCGGTGGTGGTGTTATAAAAGTCGGCCACGGTCGCGATGATTTGCGGCGGGGTCAGCGTGCGCGTGCGCGGCAGCAGGTCGGCCAGGGCCGAGCCGGCCAGATCAAGCGTCAGCGATTGGCCGATCAGGTCGCTGTAGGCCAGCACGCGTGTCAGCGCGCCTTCCAACTCGCGGATGTTGCTCTGCACCCGCCGGGCAATCAACTCGATGACGGCATCGTCCACGCTGCGGCCGGCGCGCTCGGCCTTGGTGCGCAGGATGGCCTGGCGCGTTTCCAGATCGGGCGGCTGAATGTCGACCGTCAGCCCCCATTCAAAGCGCGAGCGCAGGCGCTCTTCCAGCGTGACCATGGCCTTGGGCGGCCGGTCGGAGGTCATCACCAATTGCTTGTCCTGGCCGTGCAGGGTGTTGAATGTGTGGAAGAATTCGTCCTGCGTCGATTCCTTGCCGGCGATAAATTGAATATCGTCGATCAGCAGCACATCGATGCTGCGATATTTGTCACGGAAGTTTTCAGTGGTGTGATTGCGGATGGCGTTGATCATGTCGTTGGTGAATTCTTCCGACGACACGTACAGCACGCTCAGCCCGCGCCCGCGGCAGGCGTTGCCCACGGCCTGCAGAAGGTGGGTCTTGCCCAATCCCACGCCGCCATAAATGAAGAGCGGATTGTAGGCCTTGGCCGGGTTCTCGGCCGCGGCCATGCTGGCCGCGTGCGCCAGCCGGTTGCTGGGGCCCACCACAAAGGTCTCAAACTTGTATTTTTGATTGAGGCTCGATCCGCCCGTCGTCGCGGCATACGTCAGCGGCAGGCTGGCGGCCGCCGCCGGGGCCAGAGTCTCGGCGCTTTCGCTAACCGCCTCAGCCGGCTCGGGCGCGCCGGGGCCGTTGGCGGGCCAGACCACGAAGCGCACTTCCACCGTGCGCCCAACAATGCCGGTCAGGGTGCGGCGCACCGCGCCGCTCAACCGGTTTTCGAGCCAATCCTTGGCGTAGGCGTTGTTGACGCCGACAACGTACGAGCCGTCCTCTTGGGTCAGGAGCGAGGTGCCCCGCACCCAGGTATCGAATGTGCTTTTTGGAATCTCCATCTGGAGTTGGCCGAGCGCCGTTTGCCAAATCTGTTCAGGCTGCATGTAAATCTCCCCGAGTCATAAGACTGTCGAGCACAGGCGGCCCAAAACCATTCCGGTTGCACGTCATGAACCGGCTGCCACGCGCGACTCCCTGTGAGTGCAGACACTGGCAGTGCCGCAGGGATTGCTGGCAATTAAGTAACACTGAAATGGGACCACCTGTCGCAACGCATTTAGCGTTCTGCGGCAGCGTTCAAAATGATAGCAGACGGAGCAGATGTATTCAAGCTCGCGGTCGCTCGCCAGCTTAAAAGAATCGAATCTTTTAAGTTCAAGAGAACCTTAAACGAATTTGACCTGACCGAACGACTCATCCCTACTGTGACCGATCTGGCCGGTATCCCCGCCTACCGCCAGAGCTATGCCGGCTGGGCAGAGGCCGGCCCATGCCTGGGGGTAGTATTCAGGCCGCTGCGCGCGGCGCCAGCCAACCGGTCTGGCGATCCGCACGACCCGTGGCGGGAGGAATCAATTGCCGATGTGCGGCCAAGGTACAACTCGAACCGCTCGCGGAGCGCCGCAGCGGCCGGCGGAGGGCGAGTCGCCTCGATTCTGACCCGCCCGCTCCTCAGAAATGCAAAGACAAAAATCTGTTCACAGTTATCCAGAGATTAGGCGCGTGCCTCCACACGATTGTCCACAAAAAAGGGCGGTTATCCCCAGTAAAGAGCGAGTTATCCACAGGCTGTTTTCAGCCAGAATCCAGGTTGTTTTGAGAGGCCGCCCCCCACCCGGCTATAATGCCGCCGTATGGCCTCCGAATTTTCACGCCGGCTGCTGGCCTGGTATGGGCGGCACAAGCGCGCCCTGCCCTGGCGCGACGTGCCTGACCCGTACCGCATCTGGGTCTCGGAGATCATGCTCCAGCAGACCCAGGTGGAGACGGTCATCCCCTATTACCGGCGCTGGTTGGCCCGTTTTCCCAGCCTGGCGGCGCTGGCCGAGGCCCCGCTCCAAGATGTGTTAGCGGCCTGGGAAGGGCTGGGCTACTACTCGCGCGCGCGCAACCTGCATCGCGCGGCGCAGCAGGTGGCGGCCGAGCGCGGCGGCCGGCTGCCCGCCAGGCTGGATGAACTGCTGGCGCTGCCAGGCATTGGCCGTTACACGGCCGGCGCCATCGCCTCGATTGCTTTTGGGGTGGATGCCGCCGTGCTGGATGGCAATGTCAAGCGCGTGCTGGCGCGCGTCTTCGACATTCGCGCGGATGTTAAATCGCCAGCCGGCGTCAAGGAGCTGTGGGCCCTGGCCGAAAGCCTGGTGCCGCATGGGAAAGCCGGCGACTATAACCAGGCGCTGATGGACCTGGGCGCCACTGTCTGCACGCCGCGCGCGCCGGCGTGTGAGCATTGTCCACTGAATGCCCTGTGCGCCGCGCGGCGGCTGGGCGTGCAGCTCGAGCGGCCGGTCATGCCCAAGCCGCGCGCGCGGCCGGAGCGGGTGTATGCCGCCGGCGTGGTGCACAAGGCCGGGCGCGTGCTGCTGGTGCAGCGGCCGGCGGATGAACTGCTGGGCGGCCTGTGGGCCTTCCCGGCGGTGGAGGCCAGCCCCGCGGGCGGTTTGGAGGCGGGCTTGAGCCGCGCCCTGCTGGCGGAGTGGGGCCTGGAGGCCAGCGTCGGCCCTCAGATGCAGATCTTGTATCACGGCTTCACGCATTTCAAGCTGACCCTGCATGTGTACCAGTGTCACTGGCGCGCCGGGCGCCTCAAACGCGGCGCCAGCCCCAGGCGCTGGGTGCGGCCGGCCGAGCTGGAAGCCTACCCGATGGGCAAGACCGATCGCCAGATCGCGCTGGCGCTTCTGAGACCCCGCCTGGCAATTTGAGCCACGCCACGCGCGCGGGGGGACAGGCCGG
>JAYTFQ010000854.1:0-3396 GCA_043734225.1 Anaerolineales bacterium
TAAATAGGGAAGCTGCGTGCGAATCACGGCACAAACGGTTACATTTGCTCCACTCATTTCGCTGCCAGACCTTTTTGCAGTGGAGTCATCCTTGATTTCCCTGCTGGCAGGCGCCAGGCGGGTCCGCGCCATACGGCTGGGCAGTTACAATCTCGATTGAAAACACGGTATGTGAGTGTGTGGGTGCGTGGGTGCGTGGAGCTGCTAACCGGCCGTATCTGACCGGCTGAGTGTGGAGGCAACGAAGATGACGGTCAACATCACCGTTCCAGAGCTAGGCGAGTCGGTTATCGAAGCCACGGTCAGCCATTGGCGCAAGCAGCCAGGCGACGCGGTGGCGGCGGGCGAGGCCGTGGTGGAACTGGAGACGGAGAAGGTGAACCTGGAAGTGGGCGCGGCCAAGGCCGGTGTTCTGGGCCGGATCGACAAAGCCGTGGGGCAGGATGTGAAAATTGGCGAGGTGCTGGGCGTGATTGAGGATGGCCCGGCGACTGGCACGGCCACGCCGTTGGCCCAACCCGCCGCTAAGGTAACAACAGAGCCAACAACTTCTCAAACCAGCGCAGCTGCTTCAGCGGCTGCCAATCCTGCTGCACAATCGACGCCAACCGCGCCACCCTCGGCCACACCTATAGCCAACCCTGACGGCGACCGGGTAACCCCCGTGGCCCGCCGCCTGGCCGACGACCAGGGCGTTGACCTGGCGCTGGTGCCGGCCTCCGGCCCTGGCGGACGCGTCACGAAGCACGATGTGGAGAGTTACCTGCAACAGCGCGCCGCGCAGCCGCCTGCCGCCAACCAGACCCCCGCCCCCGCTGCCCAGGCCGCCGCGCCTGCCCCGGCCGCCCCCATACCCAATTCCCAATTACCCATTGCAGCTGCCCCAGCACGCGCGGAAGAACGCGTCCGCATGACCCGCCGGCGCCGCACCATCGCCCGGCGGCTGGTGGAAGCCCAGCAGACCGCCGCCATTCTGACCACCTTCAACGAGATCGACATGGGCGCGGTGATGGAGATCCGCAAGCGGCGCAAGGAGTGGTTCAAGGAAAAGCACGGCGTAGGGCTGGGGTTCATGTCGTTCTTCGTCAAAGCCAGCATTGCGGCGCTCAAGGCCTTTCCGATGGTCAACGCCGAAATTCAGGACGACGAGATCGTCTACAAGCACTATTACGACATCGGCATGGCCGTCGGCTCGGCGGAGGGCCTGGTGGTGCCGGTGCTGAGGGATGCCGAGCGGATGTCGTTTGCCGAGATCGAGAAGGCCATCGAAGGGTTCGTGGCCAAGTCGCGCGACGACCGCCTGACGCTGGACGATCTGCGCGGCGGGACGTTCACCATCACCAATGGCGGCGTGTTTGGCTCGCTGCTGAGCACGCCCATTCTCAATCCACCGCAGGTGGGGATTCTTGGGCTGCACAAGATCGAAGAGCGCCCGATCGCCCGCCAGGGGCAGGTGGTGATCCGACCAATGATGTATGTGGCGTTGAGCTACGACCACCGACTGGTGGATGGGCGCGAGGCGGTGCAGTTTTTGGTGCGGGTGAAGGAGTTGATTGAGGACCCCGAGACGATGTTGATTGAGGGGTAGTTTCAAAAACTAACGTGCAAGAACCAATGAGTCTGCCCCCTGCTCCGAGACAAAACAGCGCAGCTTGTGGTCAGCCAGCATGTCGCTCCAGACAACATTCAGTTGCGCGGCATCGGGCAGCGAGGCGTCCGAAGTGTGCAAGTGCTGATAAAGGTCCAGTAGCGCGTGAAGTTCGTCCGCGTGGATCAAGCGCGGTCTCAACACGGGTTTGTCCTTTGATCGGGCCGGGGCGGGTTATGAGCCAGCAGCCGCCTCGACGCGCTTGGCCGCTTCCCATAGCGCATCCAGTTCGGCCAGGTTCATCTCCGACATCGGCCGGCCTTGGGCCCGCGCCGCCGCTTCCATGTGGGTAAAGCGCCGGGCAAACTTCTCGTTGGCGCGCCGCAGCGCCGCCTCCGGCTCCACCTCCAGCCAGCGCGCCCAGTTCACGGCCGCAAACAGCAGGTCGCCAATCTCTTCTTCGCGATTGGCGCCCGGCTGGCTGGTTTCCACTTCTTGAATTTCCTCGGCCACCTTGGCCTTGACCCCCGTGATATCCGGCCAGTCGAAGCCCACCCGCCCGGCCCGGCGCTGATAGGTGTCGGCCTGGAGCAGCGCCGGCAGGCCGCGCGGCACGCTGCCCAGCGTGCCCTTATCGGGCTTGGTCGCCTGGCCGCGCTCGGCGGCCTTGAGCTTCTCCCAGTTGTTAAGCACATCGGTGACGCCGCTGACCTTCACGTCGCCAAACACATGCGGGTGGCGCCGGATGAGTTTGGCCTGGATGCTGGCGATGACGTCGGCCAGGGTAAACTCGCCGGCCTCCAGCGCAATCTGCGACTGGAGCACCACCTGCAGCAGCAGATCGCCAAATTCCTCGGTCATGGCAGCCGGGTCATCGGCGTCGATGGCCTCCAGCACCTCGTAGGTCTCTTCCAGCAGGTTGGCGCGCAGCGACAGGTGTGTTTGCTCGCGGTCCCATGGGCAGCCCTCCGGCGCGCGTAGGTGGGCCACGGTCTCTTGCAGGCTCTCAAAGGCCGAGGCCTGCGGCAGGGCCGGCACATACAGCGCGGTCAGGTGGGCGATGTGCGGCGAGCGGTCCACTTCAAACAGCGCCAGCCACTCCACCTGCTCGTCGGCGGTGCCGGCGGCGTGCACCAGCGCCACCCGGTGCTCATCGGGGTACTGATTCATCAAGGTCAGTTTGACGTCGCCGGCAATGGCAGCTGAATAAAGCTGAGCGACCAGGGCGGGAGCATCCGGCTGGAACGGCGGGTGATGGCGGGCGGCCAGCTCCAGCGCGTCGGCGACTTGCAGGTTGGGCAGCGCGTCAACCGCCAGGGCAGCCAGGGCCGGCTCCACAAATGACAGGCCGGCGACAAGGCGCACCGGCAGGCCGGTCTTGGCGGCCTCGGCCCGAATGAGCCCGACGGTGGCCTCGCCGATGGCCGGATGGCCGGGCACCGCGTAGACCACGCCCTCCGGCCGCTGCCCCAGCGCCAGCACGCGCTCGGCGATGGCGGCATACACCTGCTCGAAGGCCGGCACGCTTTCGTACAGGTCGTCGAAGCTCTTCACAACTAGACCAGCCGGCAGTCCGGCCAGGGTGGGATGGCGCGCGGTGCGGGCATACACTTCGCTGGCCTGGCTGAGCACCCGCCAGGCCTCGCGGGTGAGCTGATCTGGGCTGCCGGGGCCGAGGCCCACGATAATAATCGACATTCGCTGGGCTCCTTAAGAAGTACCGCTGGTTCGGAGATACCACGCATCCACAAGGATATCAAGGAAGTTTTGGCCAAAGGGGGTGACGCGGCCCGACGCACGTCGGGCCG
>JAYTFQ010000855.1:0-1544 GCA_043734225.1 Anaerolineales bacterium
TTCGGAGTGTTCCGAGACGGGATTGAGGCTTCCCCGGTTCTGTCTGCCTTGGGTATAAGTGTCTCGGCCCGGCGCGGCCGATTCTACTTTGAAAGAACCGGAATGTGTCAATGATAGTGAGACAGGTGGGGCAAGAGTTTAGACAGTATTTGCTATGGTCAAGACCTCCTGTGGCGGAGCTGGCTTGGGCGGATTGATCCAGGCCGCTGTGGGCAAAGCCGGCGGCACCGGCGGGCCAGCGACGAAGCGCTCGGGATGGGAAGCATAGGCCGCTTGGAGCACGGTTTGGCGTCGGGCCTGAACTTGGTTGGCCTGGCCAGCATGCACCACGGTTGGGGTGAGCAGGCCCAGGCCAGTGTGGTGGTGCTCGTCGTTGTACCAGGTGAAGAACGTCTGAGCCCAGGTGCGCGCATCGGCCAGGCTGCCAAAGAAAGCCGGAAACGTCGGGTGATACTTGAGCGTCTTGAACTGGGCTTCGGAATAGGGATTGTCGTTGGAGACATGTGGCCGCGAATGGCTGTCGCGCACGCCCAGATCGGTCAAGAGCAGCGCCAGGCTCTTGGCGATCATCGCGCTGCCGCGATCGGCGTGCAGGGTCAACTGGTCGGGCGGAATGCCTTCGCGGACGCAGGTTTCGGCCACCAACTGCTCGGCCAACTCGGCGGCTTCACGACCGGCCAGCATCCAGCCAACTACTTTGCGGCTGAACAAGTCCAGCACGACGTACAGGTAGTAATAGGTCCATTTGGCCGGTCCCAGCAGCTTGGTAATGTCCCAGGTCCACACCTGGTTGGGAGCCGTGGCCAGCAGTTCGGGCTTGGCGTAGGCCGGGTGCCGCAATTGGTCACGGCGCTCGCGCACCTCGTCATTTGCCCGCAAAATGCGGTACATCGTCGGCACCGAGCACAGATAGGTGTCGTCTTCCAGCAGCGCCGCATAGACTTCGCGCGGAGCGCAGTCTTGAAAGCGCGCGCTGTTGAGCGTGGTGCGCACGGTGGCTTTTTCGTCCGCGCTCAGCGCCCGACGCCCAGCCGGCAGGGGCCTGGCATGGGGCGCCGCTCCGAGCTGGGGCGCATGCGACCGATAGAGCGTGCTGCGCGGCACGTCCAGCGCGTTGCAGGCCGCCTGCAAGCTGACCGTCTGGCCCAAGGTCTCGGTGGTCGCCATCATGGCTTGTCGCTGTTGGCGGTCGGCTGACTCAAACCGAACAGCTCCGACAGTTTTTTTTGGGCATCAATGATCGCCTCGGCCTGTTGCAGCCGTTTCTCCAAGCGGTTGATCGTCTGCTGCTGGCGCGCCGCTTCGGCGGCGTGCGGGTCAACCTTGGGGCCGCGCTTCAGGGGCGTCAAGCCGGATAACTGGCCGGCCGCGCGCAAGCGGCGCCAGTCGGTCATTAGCGACGAGTACAGGCCTTCCCGGCGCAGGAAGGCGCCCAGTTCACCGTGCGGGCAGGCATCCGCGGCTTCGAGCAGGCGCAGCTTCTCCGCCGCCGACAAGATCCGGCGGCGGGGTTTGGCCTCGACTTCCGGGCCGGCCCCCGCGGG
>JAYTFQ010000856.1:0-3404 GCA_043734225.1 Anaerolineales bacterium
GATGGGCACGGTCTTTTCCACCCCATCCAACTGTTCAAACAAGCTGCCGTCAATCGGTCGGTCATCCCCGATCACGCCGATGATGGTGCGCTCTTCACCGCGCACAATGTTGACCCGCAAACCGCGCGCTTCCACGTGGGCCACCGCATCGGCAATTTGCTTGGCGGTGGCATTATGATGCATGACGATAATCATTGTGGGCTCCTAGTGTGGCCGTGGGGCGCATGCATCACGCGGCATGGCCATTGCTGCGAACCGCGCGGTCGGGCCGAAGCTGGCCGGCGGCATGTAAATAGATATGATGGATTTCGTCCGGGCGCTTTTCGCAGTTCCAATGGATCAGCACGCGAATGCAGCGCCCCAGCCCGCCGGCGGCGTTCATCTCCGACATGCACATCAACGCCGCCTCCTGCCAGCCCAAATCACGCGCCGCCCGGGCCGGGGCTTCGGCCGTCAGATCGGGCGTCAGCGTGAAAATCACGCTGGCGATATCCTCGGCGGCCAGGCCATTGGCCTCAATCAGCGCCAGCAGCAGCTCGCGCGTCGCGGCGCGGATAGCCTCGGCAGTGTCGGCCGAGGCAACAGTGGCGCCACGGATACCACGGACAGGCATGGGGCCTCCTTTACAGCATTAACGAAAAAACCGCGAGGCCGTTGGCCTCGCGGTTCTGAGTGTCTGCTTTGCTGGGCTTCTACTCAAACGCAAGGAACGGCGCGGTTGCGGCGGCCGTAAAAGTAATACGCGTAAAAGTAGAAGCGGGCAGCTGGTTGCATGTGTCAGGACAATAGCACAATCCGGCCCACAAAGTCAAGTGCCATAGACGGGCATTGTGCACAATAGGCCGGCGCGGTTTGTTGTGGTTGACGGGTTGGAACAGCCATGCTAAACTCGCGCCGTGCTCAATTGCGCTTCGCGTCGTCCGAACACTAATGATAATACGCCTGCACCGTAAGGTGTGTCGGATACGCCCGTCTCTCGCTTCCAAGCATTCGGCCCCGGCATACTTGCCGGGGCCTTTTTTTGACCGCGGTCCGCTCAATCGCCGCGGCTAGCCTGAAAACCTGAAAGGCCTGGCCCATGTCGCCCTCCCTTGATAGCCCGGTTTATGCCGTCCCCGAGCCCAACCTGGTTCCGGTCGGTGACTATCTCAACCAACTGACGCCTATCCCGCCCTCGCGCATGTTCCTGATTAATAAGAGCCTGTCGGTCTACCGCCAGGCCAACCCAGGCGGCAAGACCTTTGACGCCTCACAGGGCGACGGTGGCGCCAGCCTGCCGGGCGTGCCACGCGAAGTGCTGGATCGCGCCCACCAGATGCAGCTCGAGCACGGGACGGCCTACGACATGCCTTTTGGCACCGATGCCTATCGCAAGTCGGTGGTTGAGCAGTACTGGAAGCTAGACGCCGCCACCGGCCTGGGCCCGGCCAACGTGCTGGGCACCCAGGGCGGCCGCGACGCGCTGGTGAAGGCCTATAGCGCCATGCTGGCGCTGGGCCACGGCCGGATTGGCGATCCCGTCATCGTATCGCGCGTGCCATGGCTGTCATACAGCTGGGGCCCGTATGGCGTCGGCGCGAATGTGCTGCTGGCGCCCGGCCACCCGCAAGACGGCTGGGCCTACCATGAAGACGGCTTGCAGGCCTGTGTGGATTTTGCGGGCCAGAGCGGGCGCAAAATCGCCGGGTTGGTCATTACCAATCCGGATAACCCCACGGGCCATACCATCACGCCCGAGCGCCAGGCGGCGCTGGCCAAGGCGGCGCTAAAGAGCGGCGTGGCCTTCGTGCTGTTCGACTGGATGTATCACTACGTCACAGACGAACAGCCGATGGATCTCAACTCATTCCTGCAGTATTTTGACACGGACGAGCGCCCGCGGCTGATGTTCCTGGACGGACTGACCAAGTCGCTGGGCGGCTCGAACGTGCGCAACTGCCACCTGATCGCCTCCGAGGCGGTGGTCAAGTTCACCGTCGCGCGCGCCTCGCACGCCATTATCCCCAGCTTCTATTCGCTGGCGGTGGCCATGGCCGCCTATGAGATGGGCTATGAGAAGGCGACGCGCGGGATCGTTGAGCCGACGAATGCCAGCCGCCGGGTGCTGAAGGATTTCCTGGACGAGCATAATTTCCAATACATCCTGGGCAAAGGCTATTACGCCTTTATCAACGTCGGTCCGTGGCTGAAGGCCAAGGGCTGGGCCAATTCCGAGCCGTTGGGGCAGTTTTTGGCCGAGCAGTATGGCGTGGCCATTGTGCCGGGCGTGTATTTTTCGGACGCCGGCGCTGAATGGGTTCGCTTTTCTTACGCCACGCCAGTGGAGAAGACCCTGGGCGCGGCGCAGCGGCTGATGGAAGGGTTGAGCTCGCTGCTCGGTTAGCCGTGCAGAACAAAGTTTTGGCCTACGTGGTGCGCACCGACTCCAGCGATTGGCGTTTACTGGTATTTGAGCACGTCGACTATCCCGACGCTGGTCTGCAAGTGCCCGCCGGCACAGTGGAACCGGGTGAACCGCTCGAGACCGCGATGTGGCGAGAGTTGTTTGAGGAATCTGGCCTGCAGCCGCCGCAGGTGAGCCTGGTCGGCAAGTTGGCCGAGTTTCCGCAGCCGGCATGGGATAACGCGCGCCATGTGTACTTGCTCCACGCCATTCCTGGACTGCCGCCAGCCTGGCGACACGCTGTCACCGGCGGGGCCGGCGACAGTGGCCTGATATTTGACTACCGCTGGGAAGCGCTCTCACGTCCGCCTCGTCTGGCCGGCAATCAGGATGCAGGGCTGGCGCTTATCGAGAAGTGCATGTCACCGGCACGGACAAGGAGTTGAACGTGGTTACGCTGGCCTCAAACAGCAAGTTCGCCGAAAAATATCTGCTGGCGCGCGAAACGGCCCTCAAAAGCAATTTGAAGGGCGGCACGGCGGGCATCGAGCTCGAATGGAATATTTACGACGCGAGTTTTAAGCCGGTCCTGACCGTCGGCAGCGGGCCGGACCAGCAAAGCTTTGTGGACTATTTGCGCGCGCAGGCCATCCCGGCCTGGCTGGAGGACCGCAACCAACTGGAAGTCTTCCACTGGATGATTGAGTGGGCCACACGGCCGTATTATTCCGTCTCGGGCGCGGTCTATGAGGCCCGGCTGCTGGAAGCCTTCCTGTACAACGCCCTGGCCCGCGCCGGGCGCGAGTTTGGCGAGCGGCTGTATGCCTTTCCCGGCATCCTGCTGTATCCGGCTCACGTCGGCCACGATTCAATCCCGGGCGGCTGGAATATCGCCAAACGCCGCTACCTGGAGCGCTGCGTCGATATTTACGGCGCGGCCCTGGCCACCGCCGGCATCCACGCCAACCTGTCGCTGCCCGAGCCGCTGCTGAGCTGGGACTTTATGCACCTTTCGCCCAGC
>JAYTFQ010000857.1:0-17420 GCA_043734225.1 Anaerolineales bacterium
CTGGAAGTTGCGTTGTCGCCATATATGGCGCGTGGTGTGTGTTTTCTGCTGGATTTGAGCTTGTTGCTGGATGGAGAGGGGCGCTGGCGGGATGGCCAAGGGCAGGGCACGTGGGCTAATTTACGTGCTTTACGTGACCACCACAAATTCGCTTTGACTTATGTTGTGGCTACGCGCCACACACTCCCGCGCGATAACGAGCTGGCCGAGCTGTTCTTTGGCCACACCGTTCATCTAGGGGCGTTGTCCGAGGCCGATGCCCGTTGGAACATTGAGCATTACGCTGCGCGCACGGGGCAGGTATGGGGACCGGAACACATGACGCAAATGCTGGCCGTTTCGGGCGGCTACCCCGCGCTGCTGCGTGGGGTGTGCGAAGCCTGCGCGGCTGGCGTGGCACCCACGGTGGAGGCCCTGGTGCGGCACGAAGCGATTGCGGCCCGCTTGGATGAGTT
Organism: Anaerolineales bacterium; assembly: GCA_043734225.1. Lineage (GTDB taxonomy): Bacteria > Chloroflexota > Anaerolineae > Anaerolineales > UBA6663 > JAYTFQ01. The sequence goes on from JAYTFQ010000857.1 coordinate 456, forward strand.
TTGGGCGGATAATCCGAGCCAGGCCGAATTGGAGGCCGCGCGGATTAGCAGTCTGGCCCTGCTGAACGCGGCACGCCCGGACGCGATCGACACAACGCAACTAACGGCCAAGGAACACAGGCTGTTGCTGGCCCTGGAAGCGCGCGGCGGCCAGGTGTGCGAACGAGACGATTTGATCCGCGCGGTGTGGTCGGAGGACCAGGTGTTTGAAAGCGGTGTGCGCGATGACAGCCTGGCGCAGTTGGTACGCCGGCTGCGCGAGAAAATCGAAGCGGACGCCGGGCACCCGCGCCTGATTCTGACAGTTCCGGGACGCGGCTATCGCTGGTCGCGGCCCTCTAACGCCGAGATATGATCATACAAACCTGGCTTGACGCGCTCCCATTTGGCATCCTGATAACGGATGTCGAGCTGCGCCTGGTACAAGTCAACCGGTGGCTGAGCGCGCGTTTGCCCGAGATCGCTGGGCGGTTGAGCGAACCTATTGCGCAGGTTTTCCCAGAACTGGCCGAGCGGAACTTGATCGCGGCCTTCGAGCTGACACTGGCCGAGGCCCGCGCGACTGCGCTGCCGCACGGCCTGCATGGATACTTTGTCCGCCTGCCGGCCGAACTCGGTTCTGGTCTAGAAGAAATGCTGCAATCCGCTACGATTGCGCCACTGTGGACCGATGGCGTGGTCAAGGGCACCCTGACCGTGATTGAAGACGTGACCCAACGCGTGTTGACCGAGCGGCAGTTGGGACGCGAGATTGACAAGATGACGGCGCTGCACGAAGTGGACCGCGCCCTGGCGACGCTGGATCTGTAAGACTGCCTGCAAATCATCGTCAACCGCACGCGCAGTTTGTTTGCGGCGGAGGTCTCAGCGTTGTTTTTGATTGATGGCGAGCGCCTGGTAGCGGCGGCTGCCGCGGGCGGGGATCAGAGCGGATTGGGCGGCTCAATGCCATTGGGCCAGGGAATTGTGGGATGGGCAGCCACGCATCGTGAACCCGTGCTGGCGCCGGATGTGGTAAGCGATGGCCGCTATTTCGCCTACGACGCGAAAAGCCGGTCGGAGATGGCGGCGCCGCTGCTGCTGGCCGGCGGCTGCCTCGGCGTCATCAATGTGGAAAGCAGCCGTGTCAACGCCTCCGATGCGCAGAGCATGGAGACGCTCGAGTCGCTGGCCGCTCGGGCGGCCACGGCCATCCACAATGCCAGGCTGCACAAGGCCGAGCGGGAACAGCGGACGCTGGCCGATAACTTGCGTAACATTGGTTTGGGGCTGGCGGCCGAACTTGACCCGGACGCGATCCTGGATACGCTGTTGGAGCATGTGGCGCAAGTTGTGCCATACGATTCGGCCGCAGTGATGATTCTCGAGCCGGCCACAGGCCGGGTGCGCATCGCGCGGCAGCGAGGCTATGATCAATTTGGCGTGGCACACCTGGTTCCCGAATTTAATTTGCCGCTGGCCGACATTCGTAACCTGGCGCTCATGGCGCAGGATCAACGGCCACAGGTGGTGGCCGACACCCTGAAAGACGCGTATTGGCGCCCGGGCATTCTGACTGGCCACATCCGGTCGTGGGCTGTCGCCCCAATTGTGGCACGCGGGCAAGTGCTGGGGCTGCTGTCACTGGACAAAACCGAGCCGGGCTTTTATACACTGGACATGGCGGAACGTTTGGCGGCGTTTGCCGCTCAGGCCGGGCTGGCCTTGGAAAACGCCCGGCTGTACGCGGCCCAGCAGCGGCTGGCGACCACCGATAGCCTGACTGGCCTGGCGAACCGGCGGTACCTTGATCAGGAACTGGCGCGGGAATTGCTCCGCGCCGGGCGCTTTAATCGCTGCACAGCGTTGGTCATGATGGACCTAGACGATTTTAAGAATTTTAATGATCAGTATGGGCATCAGGTTGGTGACGACGTTCTGCGCGCGCTGGCTGATCTACTGAGTCGGCATGTGCGCAGCATCGATACGGCCGCGCGTTTTGGCGGCGAGGAATTTGTGCTCATTCTGCCGGAGTGCGATCAAGCGGCGGCCTGCACGACGGCCGAGCGGCTGCGGCAGTTGGTGGCCGACATGCCGCTGCAGCTGTCGGCCTGGGCGGCCCGGCCGGCGTCAGGTCGTGTTACCATCAGTCTGGGCGTGGCGCTGGCCCCGCAGCATGCCACGGCGGCCACGGCGCTGCTTCAGGCTGCCGACGTGGCTCTCTACACGGCCAAGCGCGCTGGCAAGAACCAGGTTACCCTGTTTCAGGGCCAGGCGCTCGCAAGGGTACCATCTGCCGTCCAAGGATTATGAATGAATCGACCTAGCTGGATTGGTTATACCCTGGGTGCACGTTACAACATCGAATCCCTGCTGGGGCAGGGTGGCATGTCGGCGGTGTACCGCGCCTATGATCCGAATCTGCGTCGTCCGGTGGCGATCAAGCTAATCCACTCGCACCTGTCAGCCGATCCCGAGTTCCTCGGACGCTTTGAGGCGGAAGCGGCGGCAGTGGCGCAGTTGCGACATCCGAACATCGTGCAGGTATTCGATTTCAACCACGACGGCGATACCTACTACATGGTAATGGAGTACTTGCCGGGCGAAAGCCTGCAGGATCGCCTGAAGGCGCTGAGCACGGCTCAGCAGCGATTTCCACTTGCAACGACAGCCAGCATTATCGCGACCGTGGCTGACGCGGTGGCCTACGCGCATGAGCGCGGCACTATCCACCGTGATCTAAAGCCGGCGAACGTGATGCTCATGCCGCAGGGCCAGCCGGTGCTGACGGACTTTGGCGTGGCCAAGATCATTGGCAGCCAGCGCCACACCGCCACTGGCGCTGTGATCGGCACGCCCGCTTACATGTCGCCGGAGCAGGTCAAGGGCGAACACCTGGATGGCCGGGCCGACATCTATTCGCTGGGAATCATGCTGTACGAGATGGCCGCTGGCCGGCCGCCGTTTGAAGGCGATTCGGCCATGACGGTTATGCTCAAGCATATCAATGAACCGGTGCCCAATCTTCGCAATAACGTGGCGGACGTGCCGGACAGTCTGGTGGCCATTATTGAAAAGGCCCTGGCCAAGCAGCCTGAGCAGCGTTTTCAGTCGGCGGCGCAGCTCTCGGCGGCGCTGCGCCTCGTGGCGCAAAACCCCAACCAGGCAGTGGATGTATCCGGCAAGGAGCCCAGAGCGACGATGATGGCGACCGGCGCGTTGGCCCAGGCAACACCGGCCACCTTGCTGCAAACGAGCGCCGCGCCGCTGCGGCAAAGCCCGCCACCGGTTGGGCCGAAGCCGACGCCTCTGGCGCCGGCGCGCAAGTCGCCACCGTGGATGCTGCTGGTCGGGGCTGGATTGGTTCTCATTCTGTGCCTGGCCATTGGCGGTGCGGCGGCGTTGCTGGGCAGCAAGCTGCTGGTGCCGGCCGCCAGTGCAACCCCGGCAGCCACTTTCACCCCAGCGGTCGCGGCCACGGCCAACGGGCGGCCAACGCTGCCGGCCACTGTGCCAGTTGAGACGGCTGTGGGTGTGCCGACAGCGCAGGCGACAAGTACGAGCGAGCCCCAGCCAACGGCCGTGACCAGCGAACCGCCGACCGTGGCGGCGACGCAGGCGGCTGCGCCAACAGCCTCGCCGCCGCCCACCGCGCCGCCGCTGCCGGTGGGAATGGTGTTGGCGCCGTCAGGCACGTTCGGCATGGGTTTGACGGCGTTTGGCGACACGACGCCCGTGCACACCGTCACGCTGGCCGCCTTCTATATCGACCAATTTGAAGTGGCGAACGCGCAGTATGCCCAGTGCGTGGCGGCGGCTGCCTGCACCGATCCCGCCCGGCGCAATTCCGACACGCGCAGCCGCTATTATGATGACCCGGCCTTCGGTTCGTATCCGGTCAACAATGTCAACTGGCAGCAGGCACAAAACTTCTGCAAGTGGCAAAGCAAGCGGTTGCCGACCGAAGCGGAGTGGGAGTATGCCGCGGTGGGGACAGATGAGCGGGCTTATCCGTGGGGCAGCAACTTCGATACCAGCCTGGTTCCGGCCAACGACGACGATACGCAGCAAGTGGGGAGTTTTCCAGGTAATGCCAGCCCGTTTGGGGCGGAGGACATGGCGGGCAATGTGCTGGAGTGGACGGCGGACTGGTACGCGGCGGATTTCTACGCGACCTCCCCATCGGACAACCCAACTGGCCCGGACACCGGAACCAGGAAGGTCTTGCGCGGCGGCGCTTTTGGCAATGCTGACCCGACCATCTATCTGTCGGCGCGCCGCTTCAGCCGAGCGCCGAACTCGGGCGACGTGGACATTGGTTTCCGCTGCGTCATGCCGGCGCTCCAGTAGCAGCCGCTCAGGATCACAGCTCAGGCCAATCGCGCGGACACACTGTGTTCGCGCGATTGTTTTTGGGCCAGCGCCAGCAGGCTGAGCCCGGCGGGCAAGTTGAAGCGCCGCAGCCACAGGCCTTCGGCCTGCATCGCCGCCAGCAGCAGACGATTGACCGGCCGCGAGGGCAGACTCACATCGGTTTCGGCCGACTGCTTGTCTTGCGCCAGGCGCAGCAGGGCGGCCGGCGGCAGCAGGATCAGGCCCACACTCGTCAGGCGGCGCACGGCAAACCCGGCCGCGGCCAGCTTGGTCTTGAGCTCAGCGGCCTCGTAGCGGTGACGGGTATGCACGTGCCGGTCATGTGCGCCGCGCAGCCAATCGTGGGCCGGCACGCGCGCCAGAAGCCAGCCGCCGGGGCGCAGCACACGCCACATGGCGCGCAAGGCCGCCACGTCGTCGCTGACGGCCAGGTGGTAGAGCACTTCAAAAGTGGTCACCAGGTCGAAACTCTCCGAAGCAAACGGCAGGTCTTGAATGGAGGCGCGGCTGACGCGCGGCGAGACCTGGGCGCTGTACTGGACAGCCAGTGGATTGAGGTCGATGCCAGTCACCTGGCCGAACGCCGACAGCCAGCGCAGGCCGCCGCCGACACCGCAGCCGGCATCCAAAATGCGGCGGGGTGGGGCGGCCGTCTCGTTTGGCTCCGGCGGGAAAACGCCAGCCAGCGTCGCGGCGGCAATCTGCCGCATGCCCACATACCACCAGTGCTGAGCCTCCAGCCGGGCAATGTTGTCGTATTCGCCGGGTTCCATGGTAGGGTCAGGGCACGCTGATGTTCGCCAGGGTCACTTCGCCTAGCCGTGAGCCATCGGCCGGGTTATACAACCCGACAACAAGGGTGTAAGCGCCCGTGGGCGCATCGGGCGGCAGGCTCAGAGTATGAACATCAAGAATATATTCGCCAGGCACCCAGCCGCTGGTGGGGCGCTGCCAATCGACCGGCACGTTATCCGACTGCGTGATCGGCTGGTCATTGGCGCCGCGCAGGTGCACGAACACACGATAGGAAACGGAAGTGTCCTCGATTGACTGCCAGACGACCGCCAATGACAGGCTCTCACCTGGTTTCAGGCTGATCGCAGACAGGGTGTAACCCGCCAAGCGCGCAAACCCCAGCCGTTGATCCACATGGGTTGTCAGGGCGGGCGGCGTGAACTGATGCGCCGGGGCTGTGACCTTAATCTCACCCAAGACAGCCGTGACCGGCCCATCCTGCACAACCACTTGATACGAGCCGCTGGGAGTTGTGCCAGGCATGCGCCAGTCCAACTGATCGCGTACCAGCCCGGCGACTGGCGCGCTACCGCCGCCCGGCGCAAGTGTGAAGTCGGCCACAGTCTGTCCGTCGCCGGCGCGCAACTGCGCCCGCAGGCTGGCGGGCGCCGCCGGGCTTGCGCCGATTTGCCAAACCAGGGTGACGTGGGCCACGTTGCCCGCCAGCACCGGCGCGGGCGGCAGCGACCAACCGGCCAGATCGAGGCCAGGCTGCATTTGGGTCGATTGCACTATATCGACCGCCAGGTTAGCGGGTAAAGCCGCTGACGCTGGCGACAAAACGTCCATGTGCCCAACCCGCGCCCAGGCCGGATCCGGGCTGGTTGGGGTGCCCGGCGCCGGCACCAATTGGAGCAAATTGTCGCGGCGGAATACGTTCACTTCGAGCCAGTAGCTGCCAGGCGGCGTGCCGGGCAATAGGCGCATCAAATAATCATCGCGCAAATATGCGTTGGCCGCCCAACCTTCTGAGGCGAGATAGTCGCCGTAATCAAACGGGCGATCCGAGGGCAAGTTCCAACTGTGGCCCTGGTCGTCGGCGACCCGCGCGGCAAAAGCGTAAGGCACGCCCAGCGCATGCTCGGCCTTCCAGTATTGCACCAGTTCAAAAGTCTGGTCCGCGCGCACCTGCGCGGGAAGCTGAAAGCCCAAATACCGGACTTCTTGTTCAAACGTGATGCTGGCCGGGTGCGCCACGTCCGTCAGACTTTCACCCTGGAGGCGTTGGCCGAATACGGGTGTGTTGATGCGTGGCAGCGCGACGAAGAAAAGCAGCAGCAGGACAGTAGTGGCGCTGCACAAGGTCAGCGGCAGGTGCATGCCGGCTAGCGCTGGCGGCGCAACAGGCGCGGGTTGGGCAAGGCGTCCACCGCGCAGGCTGGCCAGCAGCGCCAGCGCCAGACCGGCCAGGCTGACCAAACCGGTCCACACGCGCAGCGGTGTCTGGTGAAACGAAATCTCGAGCACGTGGCTGCCCGCCGGCAAACTGACGGTCATCAGGCCCGCCGGCACAGAGGGCAGAATGGCCGTTGGCTGACCATCGACAGTGGCCTGCCAGCCCGGAAAGTAGAAAGTCTGATAGGTCACTGTTGTTGGCCGCGACGCCTGTAATTCAAAGCGGTCATCACCGCGCCGCGTTTGCCAACTCGTTTGGACGACGGTGCCGGTGGGCCAAGTGAGCCGGTTCACGGCCTGGCCAGCCTGATATTGGTCGGTCAGCGCCTGCTCGGGTGGCACCGCCTGCACCCACTGCGGCAGCAGCTCGCCCAGGGGCTCGTACATCCAGACATTGGGACGCTGCAGTTGGGCGATGCCGGCCGGGGTATCCATGTTCGGCGCCGGGCAGTAGCGCGGAAAAAGCCAGGGCCAGCCGCACACCGCTATGGCCACCGTGGGCAGAACAACCGCGGCGGCGCGCAGGGCGGGGTGCCCAGCGCGCGCCAGAAGCAACTCCACCAACAAACCGCACAGGAGGGCAACCGCCAGGTTGGTTGGTCCTAAGAAGCGCGTTGGCAACTGCACCACCTGCAGCTGGCTTGAGTGATCCCATAACCAACGTGACCACTGGCTGGATAAGAACAGGGTAACCAGCCCCGCCATACCCAGCACCGCCAGGACGGGAAATCGTCGCCATATGGCTGGGTGCAGCAGCGCCAGCAGGGCCAGCGCCGCGCCAGTGGCAGGCGCCACGCCCAGGCTGCGCGAAATCGGCGCGTTGTAAAGCTGCCAATCGCCAGGCTCGGCCGGCCAGCGAATGAGTTCGGCGGCGGGTATCAAGTTGGCGTAGTAGCGCGGCCAGTTGGAGAGCTCGGCGGAAGGCGGCGGGAGCGGCTGACCTGTCAGCGTTTGTTTCACTTCCACGAGCGCGGGCAGCCAGATGCTGGCCGCCACGACAACGGCCAAACCAATGGCCAACGCTCCGGCCAACAAGCCGCGCGCGGCCTGCGCCATGGTTGCGCGCCGGGTCCAGGGCGCCTGGGCGCTCAGCCCTTCGCAGCCAGCAACCGCCAGCCCCAACGGCACGGCGAACAGGGGCACCAGGTTGTGCAGGCTGATGAGGAGTGACAACAGCAGACCCGCGGCCACCACGCTGCGCAGCGTGCGCCGGCGCGCCGCGGCACCGATGGCGGCGAGGCAGTACGGCAAGACCGCCAGAGCAACCGCTTCCGGCAGCGCGCCGCGCTGGATGGCGTCAAATAGTAGGTAAGGCGCAAACAGATAAGTCAGCCCAGCCACAAATGCCGCCGGCCGAGAGAGATAACGCCGGCCCAGAACATACAGGCCGATACCGCCAACCGGCAGGGCCAGGTAGGCCAGACCACGAAAGGCCGCGGCGAAACTCGCGCCCAGCCAATGCGGCGCTGCCAAGAGCCAATACAACAGCGGCGAATAGAAGGCCAACACTGGGTGGCCATAGCCGCGCATCAGGTCCGGGCTCCACTGCAAGAACGGAGAGCCGCCGCTCGCGTTGAAATACACCTCGGCCGCGCGCGACAGGTGGATAAACGCGTCATGGCTGCACGGCAACCCAATGAGGAAGACCGGCAGGGCGATCAGGCTCGCGATGGCCAGCAGCGCCGGCGGGAACAGACCAGCCAGCCGTTGGCGCCAGGCGGGGCGTAGTAAGGCGGCGCGTGACATCTATCGAACCTGAATGGATCCGACAATCGCGCGGTCGGGCTCGCGTGGCGGGTTTTGAATGACGGGCAGGCGAACACCGCTTTGCCAGTCATACAGCCCGACCGCCACGGGATAGCTGCCGGGGGCCAGGTCAGCCGGCAAGGTTAATTGCAGGCTGTGCTCAATGACTTCGCCCGCATGCCAACCGTCTGTTGGATACCAACCGCCACAAGGCTCGCCATCCACGCCCGCCACACGCGGTTGGGCCGAAGTTGTTAAATGCACAAACACATTGTATCGGCCGCCCAGCGGATGGGCGACACGCCAGCGCAGGGTCATGGATAGCACCGTGCCTGGCGCGATGGGATTGGCCGGCAGGGTTAGCGGTAACAGGTCGACCTGATTGCCGATAGTGGCAATGGCTGTCTCCTGACTGGCCGGGGCCGCGTAGCCCGCGGGCAGCCTGAATAGTGCGCCATAAGGGTAGACTTCTGGCGTGTGCAGCACGGTTTCAGCCGGCACGCCGGGCAAGCGCTCAGCCAATGGGGCCTGCCAGGTGGAGAAGGTTGACAATACAACCGGGCTGGTCGTCAGCGCAGGGTAGGCCAGGCACATGCTGCCATTGACGCGGCGCAGATCGCCCTCGGCCAACTGGCTGGCCAATTGGGTGGCTGGGTGGTCGAGGGCCGGCTCATCCAGCAGCAAGTAGCCGACGCCTGCCCGGCTCCGAGCAGTGGCGCCCTGGATCAGCGTCCACTGCCCAACCTCAAACGCGTCAAACAGACCGGGCTGGCGCGCATAGCGATAAAAGTAGTCATACAAGTTCCAGCCGGCCGCGCCCAGCACCACCGCCACTAGCAGGGCCCGGCCTGGCCAACCGGTCAGCCAGCGGGCGGCAAACAGGATGCCCAGAGCTGGCAGCACAACCACGAAGGGCGCGGCGCCCACGGTGCGGCCGAACTCAGGCGCACCGTCGCTGAGGACGGCCGGCGCTAGATTGATGGCCAGACAGACCAACAGGGCCGCGTGAGCACGCGCCAGGCTTGGGCGCCCCTCGGCCGCGGGTTGGGGCCAGAGGCCGACCAGACCGGCCAGCATGCACACGGCACTCAACGGATCAAATATCGGCCGCAGGGACAGGTTGTGCCGGGGGATGACGTCGCCGCGGAATGTCAGCGAGAGCAATGTGTTAAGCGCGTTGACGGCGTAGGCGGTCAAGCCACCGGCGCGCGTGTTGGCGCTGGTGAAAGCTAGGCGGCTGGTAAACCACTGCGGCTGGCTGAGAAAGAACGCGCCGAGCGGCGCGAACACCAGGCTGGCAGCGGCCAAGAATGCCAGACCAAAGCCGAGGCGCCGGCGCCAGTCGCCCTGGCTGAAGATCGCAAATGTGACCAATGCTTGGAAAGGCAGAACGCGGGCGCCCGGGTTGGTGTACAGGCTCAGCCCCAGCACTGCACCGGCCACGGCAAACAGCCAGGCACGCTGCCGCTGCCAGGCGCTGGCCATGAGACCCAGCAGTGCCACGGCGAAAAATGGCACGCTGATGTTCTCCATGCCGATCCGCGACCAGACAATGTGCCACAGCAGAAAGGTGAGCCAGGCCGCCGCGGTCAGTGCCAGCCAGCGGCGTTGAGGATGGGATCTATAAGCCGTGGCGACCGACCAATAAGTCAGCGGCACGGTCAGCGTGCCTATCAGGGCGGCCAGGTAGCGGGTGGCGTAAGCGCTAGGTCCAAAAAGTCGAAACCAGGCCGCCAGCAGCCAAAAATATCCAGCCTCAATGCCTTGATAGTCGGTAACATAAATGGGGAAACGTTGGCCGCGGAAAATCTGCAGCGCCACGAGTGACTTGTGCGCTTCATCGTACCAATAGCCGGGCGGCAGCTGGGCGATGTTCCACAGCCGCAGCAATCCGGCGATCAGTACTAAAAGCAGTAAGGCCAGGACGACCTGGCGTTCCGCCAGCCAGCGCCTGGCGGCTGAAGCATGTGTTACCGGCAGGCTTGTCAATGCGCGTTCGGCCTGGCCAGTGGCACGGGCAGTTTAGGCCCGGGCCGTTTGAGCAGCGTCGAGCTGGGTGAGGTTGCCTGCCGTTAGCGCCAAATCCTTGGGCAATTTGCGCACGTAGTCTTTAAGCTGCTTGACGTGCAGGGCGAGAATTGCGGAATCCTTCGCCTCAACCTCGGCGCGCGCGCTGAGGAACACAATCAGGGCCTGAGGAACGACTTTCAAATCGGGCGTGCGCTTTTGGATGAAGCGATTGAAGGCCTCCAGCTCGCCCGCCGTTTCCGCCACGGGGTTGCCAAGCGGGTCCGGATTGAACAGCCCAAACATCATGCGGCGCGCGCCCGGGTTTTGCCAGCGCTTGCCGTCATAAATCACTGGCCCAATCTGAAACTTGGGATGCAGAATGATGATGCCCGATGGGCCGGCTAGTACATGCGGCGCGCCCAGGCGATAGTTGTAAAGCGTGAATTTGTCATCCAGGCCTTTGAGGGCTTCAGACAGGCCGCGGTCCGGCCGGCGGCCCCAGCGGTTATTGTAGAGCGTGCCAATATTCGTCAGCGTAAAACCGACAAAAAACGCGGCGATCACATAGGTGATGAACGACGTATCATTGGGTCGTGTAAACGCCAAAAGATTGATGACCAGCGCGCCGACCAACAGGGCGGTGCCAGCCCAGAGTGAATACTTGCCGATGGCGACATTGCGCCGGATGAGCTTCTCGTTGGTGACGATTCGCATGAGCGCGGTTATCCTTCGAATTTGCGCAAAACCAGGCAGGCATTCTGGCCGCCTAGTCCAAATGAGTTTGACAGCACGGTGCGGACGACGGCCTCGCGCGCCACGTTGGGCACATAGTCGAGGTCGCACTCCGGGTCGGGGTTGTCGTAATTAATGGTGGGATGAATGACGCCCATGGCAATCGTCTGCACGCAGGCCACTGCCTCCAACGCGCCCGCCGCGCCCATCGAATGCCCGATCATGGATTTGGTGGCGCTGACGGGGATGTTATAAGCCCGCTCGCCAAAAATCTTCTTAATGGCCATGGTCTCGCCCACGTCGTTGGCGGGAGTGGAGGTACCATGGGCATTAATGTAGCCAATCTCGTCAAGCGGCATGCTGGCGTCACGCAGCGCCCAGCGCATCGCGCGGATGGCGCCGGCGGCGTTGGGATCGGGCGCGATGACATGATATGCGTCCGAGGATGACGCGTGGCCCATGACCTCGGCATAAATGTGCGCCCCGCGTTTGCGTGCGTGCTCAAGCTCTTCCAGCACCAGTATGGCGCAGCCTTCAGAATAAACGAAACCCTCACGGTCCTTGCTGAATGGCCGCGAGGCCTTAGCCGGCGCGTCGTTATAGTTGACGGGCAGAGCACGCACCGCCGAGAAGCCGGCGATGGCCCAGTCGCAGATGGTGGCTTCGACCCCGCCCGTGATTACCACATCGGCCGCCCCGCGGCGGATGAGCTCGGCGGCTTCACCCACAGCCTGAGTGCCGGCAGCGCAGGCGGTCACGACGGTATTGAGCGGACCAAACGTCTGGTACGTCGTGCTGATGTGGTGCGCGGGCATATTCGCCACGGCATTGGGCACCAAAAACGGGTTGACTTTGTTCAGGCCCTGCTGGCGCAGCGCGGTGGTGCCCTCGTCGAACTTGTCCATCCCGCCAATGGCGGTGCCGATTAAAACGGCCACGCGCTCTGGGTCTTCAAAGCGGCCCACGCCGGTGGAGTCGGCGAAACCAGCGTCGCACATGGCCTCGCGGGCGGTGGCGACCGCCATTTGCGAGCTGCGCGACATGCGCCGGGCCTCTTTGAAATCCATGTAGCGTTTGGGCTCGAACCCGCGCACTTCACCCGCGATCTGGCAGGGCAGGGCGGAGGCGTCGAACTGTGTGATGCGCGAAATACCGGAGCGGCCAGCGGTCAGGCCCTCCCAAAACTCTTTGACGGTAAGGCCCAGCGGCGAAATGGCCCCCAGGCCAGTGATGACGACGCGGGGGCGTGAATATTGGCTCATAGTGGTCCGGTAGGTCCGAAAATCATGGGGGTTGGGTAGAGCGGCCGAGGTGTCAAAGGGCGGCCAGCCCCGGCTGCGGCTCGGGAGCCGCGGCAAAGCGGCGCGCGACATCGTCGCTAATAGCGGCTAACACATTGGCTTCGGCAGCCTGGCGAGCGACGCGGATTGCATTTTTAATGGCCAGGGCATTGGAACGCCCGTGCCCGATGAAAACCAGGCCGTTGATGCCCAGCAGGGGCGCGGCGCCTTCTTCGCTGGGATCGAGCAGCTTGCGCAAGCTTTGCAGCGCCGGCCGTACCAGGGCGCCGCCCAGCTTGACCAGCGGTGAGCCGGTCATGATTTTTTCACGGATCGCATCAGTAATCAGCGAGGCCACCGCTTCAGAAGATTTGAGCAGGATATTGCCCGTAAAGCCATCGGTCACCACTACGTCGGCCTGGCCCGCTAAGACCTCTTTGCCTTCCACATTGCCGATGAAGTTTAAGCCGGAGGCCATCAACAGCGGGTAGGTGTCGCGCACCAACTGATTGCCTTTGCCGCCTTCTTCACCGTTGGAGAGCAGGCCCACACGCGGCCGGCTGACGCGGCGGACCTTTTCCGCGTAAATGCTGCCCATAATGCCGAATTGCAGCAAATTTTCCGGTTTGCAGTCCGGATTGGCGCCGATATCCAGCACGACACATGTGCCCAGGCGGGTGGGAAAGGCCGGGGCGAGGGCGGGGCGTTCCACGCCCGGCAGAGTGCCCAGCCGAAAGTATGCGGTGGCCGCGGCCGCGCCGGTATTGCCGGCGGTGACGAAGGCCTGCGCCTGGCCCTGCTTCAGCAGGTCAAGTCCGATCGCCATCGAATTGCGCGCCGTTTTGCGCTTGGCCTTTAAGGCCAGTGCCAAACCCTTATCTTCCATGGTCAACATTTCGGGGGCATGCACCACAGAAATGAGCAGATGGCCGGGTTGCTGCGCGGCCAGAGCAGGGCGGACGACTTTTTCATCGCCCACCAAAATAATCTCCACACCATACTCGCGCGCGGCCAGAACCGCCCCAGCCACATCCGGCTCTGGGTACTTGTCACTTCCCATGGCGTCGACGACAATGCGCATGTAATTCGATCAAACCTTGTTGGGTTTACCTGCTGTTGAAACCGGTCGAATTGTACCTCGCGGGGTCGGTTTATTCAATCCGGTGTCAATTTGTCGAAAAACCGTTGGCCGGGCTGGGGGCACGCGTTTGGAGCATGGCGCGCAATATGGCGATTTCGCGCCGGTAGATGGCGCGTTCCTGCTCCAGCAGTTCCACAACCGAAGCGAGGGAGAGGAGCTGCTGTTTCTCGGGCGAGGGAATTTGGGCGACGATGGCCGCCAGGAAGGCAATACCGGCGGGCTCGTGCGGCATATCGGCCGGGTCAAATTTTGCTTCTGCCTGTTGGCCGAGCAAGGCCAGATAGCGGCCCAGCCACGGCAGCAGGGCGCGGGCTGACCGGCGAGCGCCACGCTCGTTTGCGTCCGACAAGGGATATTCCTCGACGGTGGCCGTCAGGTAGGCCCGATCATGATGAAGGCTGACGATGCGGAAGCGCTGCTGTCCGACGACTTCAATGTTCAGCCGGCCGTCAGGCATGCGTTCAACTCCGGCGATGTGGGCGGTGGTGCCGATGGTATGCGGTGTCGCCGGCTCGCCGACTTCACGACCCGTCTGGATCAAGACAACCCCGAACGGCGCGGAGCGGCCCAGGCACTCGTCGATCATGAGTCGATAGCGCGGCTCAAATATATGCAGTGGCAGGGCCATGCCGGGGAAAAGCACCGTCTGAAGCGGAAATAAAGGCAATTCCATCGCGAATTCAGCCAGCCTTCATTGACACTGGCATCCGATCAAGTATAATCCGTCGCGGACCAATCTCTCCGCGCCCGTGGCGAAATTGGCAGACGCGCCAGCTTGAGGGGCTGGTGGCCGTTGAGGCTGTCTGGGTTCAAATCCCAGCGGGCGCACCATCTCCAAAACATCCCCGTTCGGGGATGTTTTGATTCTAGCGCGTTTTTGCCTCAGGCCCGGGGTGGGGGGTTGGGTCTATTTGACTGCTTTGTGCGGCAGGCTGTCAATTTGGGTCGCGAGCGCAAAGTCCTTGTCCGTCAGGCCGCCTTCGCTGTGGGTGACCAGGCTGACCGTAACGTGATTGTAATCGTGTAAATTGACGTCGGGATGATGATTGGCAGCTTCGGCCAATTGGCCGATGGCGCCCAGGAACAAGACACCGTGCGCGAAAGAGCGGACAGTATAGTCCTTGGTCAACACTCCGGCGCGCACTTGCCAGCCGGGCAGCGCCGCCAGCCGGTTCGAGATGTCGGTATCCATCAGTTTCGTCATGTCACAGCTCCACTTTGACGCCGCGGCCGATATGGTCCATGAATTCGGCCCGCGTCTTGGGGTTGCTTTTGAAAGCGCCGGTCATGGCGCTGGTGACCATGCGCGCCTGCGATTTCTTAACGCCGCGAATGGTGGCGCACAGATGCAGCGCTTCGACTACAACGGCCACGCCCTGCGGCTGAACGACCTCAGCTAGGAAATCGGCGATCTGGCGCGTCATCCGCTCCTGCACCTGCAAGCGGCGCGCATACATATCGACAATGCGCGGGATTTTGGACAGTCCAACAATCTTTTCGTTGGGGACGTAGGCCACGTGAGCATGTCCGATAAAGGGCAGCATGTGATGCTCGCACAGGCTCGAAAACTCGATATCGCGCACCACGATCATTTCGTCGTATTCCGCTTTGAAGAGCGCGCCGTTGATCATGGCCACCGGATCGGTGGTATAGCCGGAAAGAAGCTCGGCATATAAACGTCCCACACGTGAAGGGGTTGACAGCAAACCTTCGCGTGTTGGATCCTCGCCAATGCCGATTAATATGTCTCGTACCGCTGTCTCGATTTTGTCGCTGTCCACAATTCCTCGCTTCAATCAATATTCGCTAAGGCCGTATCGGAAAGATGCGGATGACAATAGTCGATTTTTTCGGCTGAGTCTATAGGGTTGTCTAGGGTTGGGCCGTCACATTACCGGACGAGACGAGGCCGGCGCGAGAGAATGAGGCCAGCGGCATACAAATTGAAGACAGTCACCAGAAGCCACAGCGACCACTCGGGATGTCCCGACACGGCGCACAGGGCCACCAGCAGCAACTGCGTGCCGAGGCCCATCACACTGACGGCCGTCATAAAGCCGCGGCCAATGGGGGCCTCATTGGGGGCAGCGAGCCGGTCGAGCCGCGCCACAATCGCATCTTGCCACCCATAAATCAGCCGATACGCCAGATACAGGGGGCCGAGCAGCGCCGGGTTATCCCAGGCATATCCGGCAGGCTCGTCCTCGCTGACCTGGCTGGTCTGGTCACCGCCGGAAGCCTGCCGATAACGCACATAGTAATGGTTGAAAAGGGAGACTTGCAGCATGGCACTGACCAGAGCCAGAAAGGCCAGGGGGAGATACCCGACCTGCCCGGTTCGGCCAACCAGGCCCGCTGCCAGGCCGGCATATAGCGCTACGTTGACCACAAAGTCACAGTCGGAATCTAGAAAGCGACCCACGCGCGAAGGGCGATGCCGCGCGCGCGCCAGGCCGCCATCGGCGGCATCCAGGGCGCTTTTCACCACCAGCAGGATCGCGGCCAGCCAGCCCGCGCGCCCGAGCGCCAGGAGCAGCGCGGCGGCCAATCCCGCGGCCGTGAAGGCCAAAGTCAGGTGAATGGTGGTGACGGGGGTATCGACGAGCTGCAAGGCCAGCCAGCGGCCGGCCGGACCGGCCAGGTCGCTGAGATCAAAGAAGGCCTGTGATTGCGGCACCTTGCCAGCGCTGGATGGTTTCACGGCGCCGGGCCGGTTGCGTGTGTGGCCCCAACTACTGTCCATGTCAGCTCCGAATTCTGAAGGGCGGGCGCGCTGGCGACCAGGTCGTTCAGCGCGGCGGCATCGGCCGGCTGCAGGGCGCCGGGCAACTGCAGCAAGTAGGCGGCCACGCTGCCGGGTGACCACTGTTGGCCGGCCAGCGACTGAAATAGCGTCTGGAAGGCCTGGCGCTGAAACGACATGCGCGCATCCACGCCGTCAAATGATTGTGTGTCATACGCCGCCGCCAGGCTGCTGCCCATTAGCAGTTGGCCGCCGAGCGAGACGCCGCCGACTTTGGTGGTCAGGTCAGCCAGGTCATTCCGATCCAGAGTCACCACCGCCTGCACAGTCACGGCTGTGTACGCGGCTTGGATGGCGTCGCGGACGAACACGTAACCCAGTTGCTGTGCGACGCCCTGCGCGTAAATATCGGCCAGAGTTTGGTCTGGGTCATGACTGTTCACCCGAAAGTGAGCTTCGGGCGGAAATCCGACTACGTAGTAGTGGTTAATGCCTGGGCTGAAGGCAATAATCCAGCAGCCTTCGAATTTCGGCTGCGCCGCATTCTTGTCGGCCACACCGATCAACAACAGCGCCATCTGACTCGTTGAGAATGTAGGTTGCAAGATTGGTGCCGCGGCCAGCAGCGTTGGTTGTGAGCCTGGTCCGGCAGCCGGCGTGGTAGGCGGTATTGGGCTGGCCACAGGCGGACTTACGGCCAGTTTGCCCGATCCAATACCGAGCACCAGACCGGCAACCAGGCAAATGGTGGTGAGCAAGCCTAAAAGTAG
>JAYTFQ010000858.1:0-30368 GCA_043734225.1 Anaerolineales bacterium
GGCCGGGCAACAAATCGCTTCGCTGCTGATCGGCGGCGGGCTGAGCTTTGGCCAGATGGACGCGCCGCGTGGCATGCCCGCGCCCGCCCACACACCAGCAGAAGCAGGAGCGCGCCCATGAAAGTGGCTGTTCTGGGCGCGGGCATTATGGGCCTGAGTTTGGGCTATTACCTGTCGCAGCGGGGCGTGTCGGTGGAGGTCTTCGAGGCTTCGCCGGTGCTGGGCGGGTTGGCTGGTCCGCTGGTGCTGGCTGACGGGACTGCCGTCGACCGTTTCTACCATGCCATCTTGAGCAGCGATAGCCATTTGCTCAGCCTGTTTGAGGAACTCGGGATCAGCGATCAATTTCGCAGCCAGGAAACCCGGATGGGCTTCTTCCACCAGGGCCAGGTTTATGCGATGAACGACCTGGCGGACTTTCTGCGTTTCCCGCCGCTGGGATGGCTGGATCGCTTCCGGTTGGGGCTGACGATCCTGTACGCGCGCGGGGTGCGCGACTGGCACGCGCTGGAGGGGGTGAGCGTGGAAGAGTGGCTGGTGCGGCTGAGCGGCCGGCGCACCTACGAGGCCATTTGGCGGCCGATGTTGAAAGCCAAATTTGACGGCGGCTTCGAGCAGACACCGGCGACCTACATCTGGTCGCGGCTGGTCAGAATGACCTCCACCCGCCAGGGCGCGAACCAGAAAGAACTGGCCGGGCACCTCATCGGCGGTTACGCGACATTGATGCAGGCCATGGCCAACCAGATCGAGGCCAGCGGCGGCCAGATCCATTTAAGGTGCCCAGTCGAGCAGATTGTGATTGAACAAGGACGCGCGCGGGGCGTTTGCGTGGGGGGCGAGGCGCGCTATTTCGACGCCGTGGCGGCGACCATGCAGGCCCCGATTTTTCGCCGGCTGATCCCGGCGGCCAGTCCGGAGTATCTGGACTACCTGGGCCAAACGGATTATCTGGGGATTGTCTGCCCGCTGCTGGTGCTGGATCGGCCCTTGACTGGCTATTGGACGATCAATATTACCGACGAGGGCCTGCCGTTCACCGGCATCATCGAAACAACAGCCTACATCGATCCCAAGTATGTGGGCGGACACCACCTGGTGTACCTGCCCAAATACACCGCGCCCGGCAGCGCCTGGCAGCAGATGCCGGATGAGGCAGTCAAAGATATTTGGCTGCGGGCGCTGACGGAAATGTTTCCGGATTTCGACCGGCGGTCTATCCGCTATTTCCTGGTTCATCGGGAAAAATTCGTGGAACCGCTGCACCGACTCAATTCCACCCAGATGATACCGGCTGTGCAAACGCCGATCGAAAATTGCTATCTGGCAACCACGGCTCAGATTTACCCCGCCTTGACCAACGGCGAAGCCCTCAGCCGCTACGCCCAGCAAGCGGCTGACCTCATTCTAGGGACTGGTCCAACCCGTTCCAGCTTCCCAATCCAGCAGCAGCAGCCGGTGCCCGCGGCCGGGCGCGCGACTGCTTAGCGATCTGAGCCTTCCATGCGACACGAGGCGTCACTGAGCAGCGCTCCGATCGATTTCGGCTGGCTGGGCACGGGGCCTGGCTTACGCGCGCATTTGAGCTGGCGGCGCGTGGCGGCCTGGGAAAAATCAACCTGGCGTCGGTGGCGAGGGATAGGGTTATGACAGCGTCGGTGGCAATTGCCAGGGTGAGGGCAGCTCGAACGACCTGGATTGTGTGGCTGGCAAGCGGCCTGTTCTTCCTGGGCTTATGGTCGTTCCGCCAGCCGTACTATCCAGCGCCATGGTTCGACGAGGGCCTGAACGTCAGCACCGCAGCCACGCTGGCGCAGACGGGGCAATACGCCCTGCCCGACAGCGCGGGGCCGCGCGTGTTTGACCCGGCCATTCAAACCGGGCCAACGGTGCTGGCGCCGGTGGCACTCAGCCTGCGGCTGTTCGGGATCGGGATCATGCAAGCGCGGGCGGCCATGCTGCCGTTTGTGGCGTTGGCGCTGATGACATATCTGCTGGTGGCGCGGCGGCTGCTGGGGGGCGATGGGCTGCTGGCGCTGCTGCTGCTGGTCATTGGCAACCTGGAACCATACGCGAGCTTCACCTATATGAGCAGGCAGGTGCTGGGCGAGGTGCCGGCGACTGGCTTCATTTTGCTGGGATTGCTCTTGTGGTGGCGCGGCCTGGAGCGGCACGGCCACGGCCAGCAAAACCTGATGTGGGCCGGCCTGGCCTGGGGCCTGGCCATGGTGACCAAGCCACAGATCATGCTGCTATTGCCGGCCGGAGTGGCTGTGCTGGCCGCGCTGGACTACATTTACTATCGACAGGCGCGCTGGCGGGCGTTCATCGTGCCCGGCATCATCGCGGGCGGCTGCGTGGCGGCCTGGTATGGCGCCCAGTTCGCGATCTTGGGGCCGGCCCAATTCGAAAACAATGCGGCCATACTGCGCCAGGGCGCGGCGCTGCACATCATCGGGCTGGATGCCGTCCACGTGCGGCACGCCCTGGGCGTGCTGTGGCGCAGCGGCTGGTGGGCCTGGGGCTTGCCGGGTATTGCCTGGGGACTGTGGCAGGCGCGGCGGCGCACCTGGCAGGGTTTTTGCCACGCGGCAGCGCTGGCCCTGCCCCTGGTGGCCCTGGCATGGTTCGTCCTTTTCTCAGTGGGTTGGGGCCGCTACGCCTTTTACACCCTGGTGCTATCCCCGCTGTGGACCGCCGGGCTGCTGGCGGATGTGTGGCGGCGCCGCGAGCGGCTGAAGGTCAATCTGACCTGGCGCCGCTGGATTGCCGGCGCGCTTGTGACCGCCTATGTGGGCGTGCTAGGCCGGCCGCTCGTGTCTAACTTGATCGCGCCGGTGGACACGGGTTACCTGGCGATGCGTGATTACCTGGCAGCCAAAGTGCCGGCCAACGCCGTCATCGAGTCGTGGGAATGGGAAATGAGCCTGGAGGCAAAGCAGTCCATTCACCACCCCACAACCGCCGTCACCAATTTAATTACCGACTATATGGCGGATGATCGCCGCCCGCCGGCCAAGGTGTACGATGCGCGCCAGGCTCAACCGGCCTATATCCTGGTGGGCGCCTTTGGAGGCTGGACCTCGATCTACTGTGCGGCGACTGGCAGCCGCCCTGAATGCGCCGGCCAGGCGCCCGCGGCTGATGACGTGGTGAGCTTCGGCTCTTACGCGCTCTATCGCCTGCGGCCATGACAATGAACTTGGGCACGATGTTTTCAAGACTGCGCTCCCGCAGCGCGGCCCAGCCTGCCACCTGGCTGTTGCCAGCGCGGCTGCGGCCGGCAGAGGCGAGCCGATGAAATCGCTGGCGCACACCGTGGCGCGAAATTCGGCCTGGGGCTTGATCGCGCAAATTGCGATCAAGATGATGTCGTTTGCGTTCTCAGTGCTGGTCATTCGCAAGCTGGGGGCAGAGGCCTTCGGACAGTATGCCGCCGTGGGCGCATTTGGGGCCATTTTCATCTTTGTGGCCGACCTGGGCCTGAGCCCGTACATGGTTCGCCAAATCGCGCGCGGGCGAAATTCTCCCGACGGCCAGCGCCAGGCGCAGCAGTTGTATGCCACGGTCCTGGCGCTGCGGCTGTGGCTGTCGGGCATGGCGGCCGTGCTGATCTTGCTGGCCGCCTGGCTGACACAACGGCCGGCGGTGATGACCGGCGCCATCGCGCTCAACGCGGTGACGCTGCTCTTATATGGCTTCCAGGGCTCAAGCGAAGCGGCCCTGGCCGGTTTCGAGCGCTTTGATCTGTCCGCCAGCGGCAAAATCGCCAATCAGTTTGTCTTCTTCTTGATTGGCGGCCTGGCGCTGTGGCTCGGCTACGGTTACTACGGGCTGATCATTGCCAACCTGCTCGGCGTGGCGCTGCTGACCTACATCTGCTGGCGCGGGGTGCGCGAACTTGGGCTGCAGCCGCAAAGTTTGACGGTGCAAGGCTGGCCGGTTTTGCTGCGGGCCAGCCTGCCGTTTGGCCTGATCGGCTTTGCGCTGGGGCTTTCGTACAAGTTTGACAGCGTGCTGCTCAATATTTTCCGCAGCGACGCTGAAACGGGCTGGTATAACGCCGCCTACAACCTGGTCTTCTCGGCGGCGGTCCTGTCGAACGTGTTCAATTCCGCGCTGTACCCATCGCTGACCCGTGAGGCGATGCGAGCCCCCGAGAGGCTGCCGCTGGTGCTGGAACGGGGCCTGCGCTATCTGATGCTGGCTGCCCTGCCCATCGCCGTCGGCGTGTCGATGCTGGCCGACAAGCTGGTGGCGTTTTTGTTCCAGGCCGGCTTCGAGCCGGCGGCCCCCATTCTACGCATCATCATCTGGACGGTGCCGCTGATGTATTCGTCCGAAATGCTTGGCTATGTGGTCCTGATTACGGACCAGGAGCGGCGAGCCGCCCGCTCAGTGATCGTCAGCACCGGCTTGAATGTGCTGTGCAACCTGCTGCTGGTGCCGCGCTATGGTTTTTACGCCGCCGCGATGATGACGGTGGTGACCGAGGCGGTTCTGGTTGGGCAGCATGCCTGGACACTGCGCGGCCTGATGCGGCGCATCAACTGGATGTCCACGGTGCTGAGACCGCTGGCAGCGGCGGGCTTGATGGGCGTCGTCACCCTGCTGCTGCGGCCAGCGGTCCCGCTGGTGGTCAATATCGTTGTCAGCGGGTGCGCCTACGGACTATTTTTGCTGGTGTTGGGCTCCGTTGGCCGAGACGAACTGCGTTTTTTCCGCGCATTTCGAGCGCCAGCGGAGGAAGTTGGCGGATCATGAAGGTGGTCATCGCCGTGCACCATTTTCCGCCGCGCTACACGGGCGGCGCGGAATGGGAGACCTATCGCATCGCGTCCACGCTGCGGGCGCGCGGGCATGAGGTGCACGTCATTTGTGTGGAACGCATTGATGCCGGCCAAGCCGAGGGCGTGAGCTGGACGGACGAGATTTATAACGATCTGCCGGTGCGCCGGCTGTCTTATAACCTGGCCGCGGCGCCCGATCCAGTTCGGTGGGAATACGACAATCTGTGGATCGGCGAGCATTTAGAACGCTACCTGGACGAGATTCAACCGGACATCTTCCATCTGATCAGCGGCTACCTCATCTCCGGCCGCGCGCTGCACGTCGCCCACGATCTGGGCATTCCCAGCGTGGTCAGCCTGATGGATTTTTGGTTTCTGTGCCGGCGGATCTCGATGCTGCGGAGTGATGGGCAGGTTTCTCCCTTGCCAATCCGCGCGGCCGATTGCGCGCGCTGCCTGGCTGAGGAGCGCCGCCTGTATCGTTGGCCGGCGACAATCGCGCCGGCCCTGGCCGATATCTACTGGCGCGGGCAGCGAGAAAAAATTCGGCCGGTGGAGGCCCGCGCCGAGTTTCTGCGACAGGCATTGGAACTGGCTGACACGATTATCAGCCGTTCGCACTTTGTTCAGTCGGTGTTTACCCAGGCGGGCGTGGGCGGCGATCGGTTTGTTTTTTCGCGCCAGGGTCGCGACTTTCCAGATATGCCCGACCCCGTCCCCGCGCCGCCCGCCTCGCCCGTGTTGAGGGTTGGCTATCTGGGGCAAATTGCCTGGCATAAGGGCGTGCATGTCCTGTTTGAGGCGGCGCGCCAACTGCCAAATGCCCAGATGACTGTGCAGGCCTATGGCGACCTGACGCCCTTCCCGGCTTACACCGCCCGCTTGCGCAAACTCAGCGCGCAGGATAGCCGGCTGGAGTTGATGGGCAGCCGCGGACAACAAGACCTCGGAGAAGTCCTGCGGAACCTGGACGTCCTGGTCGTGCCATCGTTATGGTACGAGAACAGTCCAAATGTGATGTTGGAAGCATTTGCGCATCACACGCCGGTCATTGCCTCAAATCTGGGGGGCATGACCGAACTGGTGCAAGACGGAACGAACGGCCTGCTGTTTGCGCCGGGCGATGCCGGCAGCCTGGCCAGGCAGCTGCGGCGCTTGCTGGATGAACCAGCCCTGCTGCCGGCCCTGCGCCGGGCCAATACGGCGGTGCGAAGCGTGGCCGAGGAAATTGACGAGCTGGGAGCCATTTATCGGCGGGTGGTGAGCGCGCGGCGGCCGGAGCCGTTGATCGAAGCATGAGCCAGCTGAGGGCGATTGACCAACCAGCGGCGGCTGGCCAGCGGCGGAAAAAAACAAGCCATGCGCATCGGAATTGATGTTCGTTACCTGTCGCATGGGCTGTTGGGCGGCGTGCACACCTATATCGCCCAATTTGTGCCTGAGCTGATTGGGCTGGCCGCGGAACACGAGATTTTCCTGTATGCGGACGATAAGCGGCCATTTGAACTGACGGCGCTGCCCGAGAATGTTACTGTGCGCTGTCTGCCCTGGCGCAACGGCCTTTCCAGCCTGCGGCATGACTTTACGCTTAGGAACGTCATGGCGCGTGACCGGCTGGATGTGGCGCATTTTCCGGCCAACTATGGTTTTGGGCCGGCCTCGGCGCGGACGGTGCTGACGCTGCATGACGCCATCAACGTCATGCCGTGGTTGGAGATTGTGCGCGGCCACCGCAAACAAGCCGCGACCATTGGCATGATGACCTATCTGCACCTGTGCACGGGCCTGGCGGTGCGGCAGGCCCGGCTGATCGTGACCGTATCGGAACATGCGCGCGAACAGATCGCCCAATATAGCGGTTTTAGCCGGACGCGGATTGTGGCCGTGCCGCACGCGCCCACGCCCGACCTGCGCCGGGTGGTGGACGAGGACACGCTGGCGCGCGTGAAGCAGCGCTATGGCCTCGCGCGCCCATTTGTGTTGGCCGACGCGATCAAGAACCCGGGCGTGCTCGTGCGCGCCTGGCGGCGCCTGCCAACCGAGCTGCGCGCGGGCTTCGAGATGGTGTTCTTCTCGCGCCGGCCGGATCCGCCGCGGATTGTGCTGGAGGCGGTGGCGGACGGGATGGCCCATCTGCTGGTGCAGCCGCCGCGGCCCGACCTGATTGCCCTGTATAGCCTGGCGCGGGCTTTCGTTTTCCCATCGCTGCTCGAAGGTTTCGGAATTCCAATTCTGGAAGCCATGACCTGCGGCGCGCCGGTGATTGCCTCGGATCGCGGGTCAATACCGGAGGTGGCTGGCCAGGCGGCCTGGCTGATGGATGCCAACGACGACGTGAAACTTGGCCAGTATCTGCAAACAGTGTTGACGTCGCCCGAGCAGGCCGGGCATTTGCGGACCCTGGGGCTGGCGCGGGCACAGCAATTTTCGTGGCCGCGAACCGCGCGTCGCATTTTAGAAAGCTATCAGCAAGCACTGGCAGCCTAGCCAGGCAAAGTTCGGGAACAAGCCCATGAGTTTACGCGTCAGCCTGATCGTTCTTACTTACAACGGCATCGACTTGACCATGCAATGCCTGGATTCGTTGCGGCATCAGGACTATCCGAACTGTCACATCCTGGTGGTTGACAATGCCTCGCAGGACAACACGGTCGAGACGATCCGCGCGGCCTATCCCGAGGTCGAGCTAATCGCCACTGGTAAAAACCTGGGCTACGCGGCGGGCAACAATGTGGGCATGCGGGCCGCCCTCAAGCAGGGCGCCGGCGCGCTGTTTCTGATCAACAACGACACCCGGCTTGAGCCAGGCTGTGTTTCAGCCCTGGTGAAGACTTTAGCAGCCAACCCGCGCATCGGCATTGCCGGCCCAATGGTTTTGACCTGGGATGAGCCTGGCCTGATCAGCTCGGCCGGCGGGCTGATTGACTGGGCGCACGCCGACGCCGCGAATGAGGGCGCGGGCCAGGCCGACCGCGGGCAATACCCGGGAAGAAACGTCGACTTTGTTAATGGCTGCGGCCTGCTAGTAACGGCCGCGGCGATTGAGCGCGCGGGCATGCTTGACCCCAGATTTTTTATGTATTGGGAAGAGGTCGACCTGTGCCAGCGCGTCAAGGCTGCCGGCTTTGACGTTTGGTTTGATCGGACGGCCCACATGCGGCACAAAGCCACGCTGGAGACGGCCGACCTGGGGCCGACCACATTGTATTACGTCACTCGAAACCGGCTGCTGTTTTTCGGGCGGCATGGCCCAACACACCTGAGGCCGCTGGCCCTGGCCCGCGCCATGCATGGCGCGCTGCGCGGCATTGCCCGGCACCGGCAGGCAGGCCGCCTGGCGCATGCGCGCGCCACGCAACTGGCGCTGGTGCATGCCGGGCTGCGGCGCTGGGGCTACGCCGACCCGAAACTTTGGTTGAGCGCCCTGCCCGGTTCGGAGCCGCGCTCCGGTTACGCGCGAGGCACGGCCAGTTAGCCGGCGCGAGAGGCCAAACATGCGCATCCTGTTTCTATCACGCTGGTTTCCATTTCCGACCGACAATGGGTCGAAGATTCGAATATTTAATCTCCTCAAGTACCTGTCAGCCAGGCACCAGGTGCATTTGATCGCCTTCAGCTCCGAGCCAGTGGCAGCGGCACATTTGGAGGCCATGCGGCGCTATTGCTCGCAGGTGGAGGTGATCCCATATCTGCCGTTTCGGCCGCGAGGCCTGAAGGCGCTGGTTGGTTTTTTGTCGCCGCGTCCACGCTCGGTCCTGGCCACTTACAGCGCGGATTTTAAGGCTTGCGTCGAACAGGCCAGCCGCAGCCACGTGTTTGATCTGGTGATTGCCTCACAAATCGATATGGCGCTTTACCCGCTGCTGCTGCCGGGTGTGCCGAGACTGCTGGAGGAACTGGAGCTGACGGCCGTTCACGATGAATATACCAGCCAGAGCGGCCGGCTCAAGAAGCTGCGGGGCGCCCTGACCTGGTGGAAGCTATCGCGTTATGTGGCGGAATTGTTGCCGGTTTATCAAGGCTGCACAGTGGTGTCACAGCGCGAGCGCGAGCGTGTTCAGGAGGCGCTGCCGAATTACACGCACACGGTCATTGTTCCGAATGGCATCGATTCTGTCGCTGAAGGCAGTGATTGGGGGCCGCCTGAGCCAAACACGTTGATTTACGCCGGCGCGCTGACGTTTCGGCCCAACTTTGTGGCGGTCGAATTCTTCCTGCGAGAGGTCTTCCCCTTGATCCGGGCCAGGTGCCCCACGGCTCGGTTGTTGGTCACCGGCAAACTGGACGGCGTGCCGGTAGACCAACTGCCAGCCACAGACGGCGTGTGTTTTACCGGTTATTTAGAGGATGTTCGCCCGCGAATCGCCACCAGCTGGCTGAGCATTGTGCCGCTGCAGTCCGGTGGCGGGACACGGGTGAAAATTCTGGAGTCATTGGCCTTGGGCACGCCCGTGGTTGCCACCAGCAAGGGGGCCGAGGGGCTGGATCTGGCGCCCGGGCGCGACCTGCTGGTGGCGAATGAGCCG
Organism: Anaerolineales bacterium; assembly: GCA_043734225.1. Classification (GTDB taxonomy): domain Bacteria; phylum Chloroflexota; class Anaerolineae; order Anaerolineales; family UBA6663; genus JAYTFQ01. The sequence goes on from JAYTFQ010000858.1 coordinate 9,317, forward strand.
GACAATTTCGCGGAAGCAGTTTTACGAGTTTTGGGCAATGCGGATCTCAGGCGCACCCTGAGCCAGAATGGCCGGCAGGCGGTGGACAAACAATATGCCTGGCCATTGGTTGGGCGCGCATTTTGCGACCTGGTCGAGAACACGGCCGGCCGAGCAGGAAGCGCCGCATGAGTATGCTGGCAGGGCGCGAGTCGCTGGGCCAGGCGGTCGCGGCCAGACGCGGGCTGATCCTGCGCATTGCATTGATCGCTGCCCTGGCGCTGGCGGAGGTGTTGATCGGCACGTTCGCGCCCAGGGGCCGCCAGTTCCAGATCCCGCTGATTATGCTGGCGGTGTCCGCGGCGGTTTTTGGCTTAGCGCTTGTATATCGCGTGGGCCGGTTCGAGTTTGGGATTTTGACCGTGCCGCTCAGCGCCGGCTTGCTGAATTTCATCACCTTCCCGACCGGCACACAAAGCCGGATTGTGATGAGCCTGATCGTCTCGCTGGCGCTGATGGCGGTTTGGGCATTGCAATCCGTGGCGCGCACCAGGCAACAGCAGTGGCCAGCGACGCCCATCAAAAAACCGATCCTGGCCTTTGTCGCCGTCAGCATTATCTCATTCGGCTGGACCACCGTGCTGCGCGATCCCTTGGTGATTGTGCCGCCCAAGTTTGCATTTGTGCAGACGGCGGCGCTGGTGGTCAACATCACGCTGCCGCTGTTGGCCTTGCTGGTCGCCAGCAAAATACACGAAATCAACTGGCTGCAGTGGCTGAACTGGATGGTGATCGGATTGGGCGTCCTGGCGGCCATTTCGTTTCTGTTCAACCTGCCGACGGCGGCGCTGATCAGCAACGGCGCCCGGGGGGTTTTTCCGGCCTGGGTGGGGGCGCTGGTTTGCGCGCAGGCGCTATTTAACGAAAAACTGCCACGCTGGGGGCGGCTCTTATTGCTCGCCTTTTTAGCCGCTCTCATTTACTACTACTTTATCCGGATTCCCGATTGGTTCTCAGGCTGGCTGCCGCTGGGCGTGGCCGTGGGCGTGATTATGTTCCGGCGTTCTAAGAAGCTTTTTCTCTTGACGCTGGCGTTGGGGCTTGGTTTTCTGGCCTTTCACCCGGAAGTGATCACGCAGAATGTGTTGGCGCGGGCCCAAAACAAAGGCGACTTTGAACGGCTGGACTTGTGGCGCATGAACCTCGAATTGGTGGCCCAGCATCCCTTGCTGGGCGTGGGGCCGGCCGGTTATGCCGTTTATAACGTGACTTACCATCCGGCCGACGCGCGTTCAACCCACAACAATTATTTTGACGTCCTGGCCCAGACCGGCGTTATCGGCCTGGCGGTGTTTCTGTTTTTGTTTGGCGTGTTCGGGTGGGTGGGGGTCAGTAATTGTTTGGCCCTGAGCCATCAGCGCGGTTTCGAAGAGGCGTTTGCGGTGGCCACCCTGGCCGGCTGCGCGGCGGCGCTGGCCGCCATGATGCTGGGCGACTGGGTTCTGCCTTTTGCCTATAACCAGACGATCTCTGCTTTTGATAATGCCGCCTTTACCTGGCTGTTTTTGGGGTGCGCCGTCAGCCTGCGCCAAATCCTGGCCGCGCGCCGGCCCGTGATAACCGCCAGTATGGCAGCGTAGTCAAATTCCCCGGCAGCCGCTCCAAAGCAAAACTTCACCGTTCTTTGACTATTTTTTCGCTCCAATCCCATAGCCTAAAGCCTAAGCACAAAGGTTAATCCAGCCGCCGCCGTTTCAGCGGCAGCGGCGGAGGCAGCTGTGCGCCCGGCCCCTGGCTTGCGCGGGCAGCTGCGGATGGGAGCGTCGCTATGTTATCGCCCGAAGTTTCGGTCATCATTGTCAACTTCAACACGCGCGACTTATTGGCGGTCTGCCTGGACTCAATCAAGCAAACGGCGGCCAATATCGACCTGGAGATCATTGTGGTCGATAACGCCTCGACTGACGGCAGCCTGGCGATGTTGCAGCAAAAATACCCGTGTGTCCGGCGCATATCCAATGACAGCAATGTTGGGTTCGCGCGGGCCAATAACCAGGGCGCGGCAGCCAGCCAGGGAAAATATTTGTTATTGCTCAATAGTGACGCGCGGCTTACGCTCAACTCGCTGCAGAGCATGCTGACATTGATGGAGGCCAATGCGAAAGTGGGCCTGGTGGGCGCGCAATTGCGGAACCCGGACGGAAGCTTCCAGGCATCGCATTCGTCATTCCCTAACTTATGGCAAGAGTTCTTGATCCTGTCGACGCTGGGCCGCAAACTGCACGGAGCCTGGTATCCGAGCCACGGGCCGGAAGATGGCGGATGCCCGCATGGCGCGGATTATGTTGAGGGCGCCTGCCTGCTCATTCGACAGCAAGCCTATCAAGCCGTGGGCGGGCTGGACGAAGGCTACTTCATGTATTCTGAAGATGTAGAATTGTGCTATGAGCTGCGCGAAAAAGGCTGGCAGGTTTGGTACCAGCCGCAGGCCCAAGTGATTCACCTGGGCGGCGGCAGCAGCCAAAGCCGGCGACCCGAACGCGAGGCCGACCTATACTGCAGCCGTGTGCGTTTCTTCAAACGGCACTACGGGCGGGCCGCGGCCTACCTATTGTTCGGACAAATGTATGCCTTCACGGCCGTAAAGATTTTGGCGCACAAGGCCCTGCGCCTGCTCAGCCATGGCCGCCACGGCCGCCCGGTCATGCCGCTGCGCCGGCTGACGATTTAGGCATCAACATTTGGGCATTGATTGAAGATGGCATCGGTTGACATGAGTGCTGAAACCCGCGCGCCGCGCCGCGAACGACTCACGGCGGTGTTCGTCTTCCTATTGCTAGCGGCTTGCTATGCCTATGTGTTTCCGCGCTGGGCGGACCCCAACCAGAACTCACGGCTGGATATGGTCGTGGCAGTCGTAAATGACGGCAGTTTCCAAATTGATCCGTATGTCCACAACACGGTGGATTATGCCAAGGTGGGGCCGCACTATTACAGCGACAAGGCGCCTGGCGTGGCGCTGTTGGGCGTGCCGCTGTACGCCGGGCTGAGCGTGATCCTTAATCAGCCAGGCATGAACCGCCTGACAGACCGATTGGCCAATAGCGCGGCCTTCCAGGCCACTCTGCGCAGCGACGGGTCGGGTGTTTTGGGCGACAAGGTTCGCTTCGCGTTGGCCCAGGTGGTGCTGACGTTTGTCATTGTTACGCTGCCCGCGGCGTTTTTGGGCGTTCTGATGTATGGGCTTTTGGCGCGATTTAGCCCCAGCCCGTGGATCCGCCTGGGCGTGGTTCTGGCGTATGGCTTGCTGACCCCCGTTTTCGCTTATGCGGGCGCCTTCTATGGGCACCAACTGAGCGCGGTTCTGTTATTTGCCGCATTTTACATTTTGTTCAGGCAAGGGCCTGACCTGGCGGCGCGACCGCTGCTGGCGGTGGGCTTATTGCTGGGCGCCAGCGTCGTGACCGAATACCCATCCGTCATGGTGGTCGGCATTTTGTTCGTTTACGCCGCGTATCGCTTGCGCCAACAAGGCCACTGGGGCCGCATCGGCTGGGTGATGGCGGCCGGCGGTGTCGTGGCGCTGGGTTGGATGACCTACAACATTAAGGTTTTTGGCGGACCACTGTCGTTGGGCTATAGCAATTCCGAATTGTGGCTGGCTCAGCACGAGACGGGTTTTATGAGCCTGACCTGGCCGCATTGGGCCGCTATCTGGGGGATGACATTTGGCCTGTTCCGCGGGCTGTTCATCCTGTCACCGGTGTTATTGCTGTCGGCGCCCGGGTTTGTGCTGTGGTGGCGATCGAAGGAAGAACGGGCGGCGTGGTGGATGTGCCTGACCAGCGTCCTGGCCTTCGGCTGGTTCAATGCCTCGTCGGCGATGTGGTGGGGCGGCTTCGCGATTGGGCCGCGCTATTTGCTGCCGATGCTGCCGTTCATGGCGCTGCCGATGGTATTTGTCCTGCGCCGATGGGGCCAACAGATTTGGCTGAAGCTGGTATTCGCCGCCCTGGCTGTCTGGTCGTTGATTGCAACCTGGGGGCTGACTCTGGCGAACCAGGCCTTTCCGCCGGACACGATCCAAAATCCATTCGCGAACTATGCCTGGCCCAACTGGCTGGCCGGGAACATCGCGCGCAATTGGGGAACCTTACTGGGGCTGCGCGGCGTGGCCAGCCTGGCGCCGCTGGTGCTCATAACGACCATCTTGACCCTGTGCTGGTGGCTGGCCAGCCAGCGGAGCGCAAGGGTGGTGCTCAGTCTGCCACAGCCAACCCGGCTGGCGAGCTCAGATGCCAAGCCTGACGGCCTGCCGGGGACGATAGTCAATTGAATACCGAGCTGAAGATGGCAGGCGCCCCCGCGGCGGCGGAAGCGGACGCGCGCGGCGCCACGCGCACGCGCACTTCGGACTGGCGCTTCGTGGCAGCGACAATCGTCGTCGTGCTGGCGTTGACCAGCCTGCCCTACCTTTATGCCAATGTCAGCGCCCCGGCGGACAAAACATTCATGGGCATTATGCTGGACGTGCCGGACTACGGCCAGTATTTGTCGTGGATGCGCGAGCTGACCCACGCCCCGCTGACAGCCAACAAACTGACGCCAGAACCCAACCGCGCGATCTTTTTCAATTTGTTGTGGTGGGGCCTCGGCCACCTGGGCGATTGGCTTCGGCTGGACTACGCCACAACGCTGCAGATTTTCAGGCTGGCGGCCGCGAGCGTGTTCATGGTGGTGACGTACCAGCTTTGCGCCTGGTTTCTGCCCGATCGGCGCATGAGACGAACCGCCTTTTTGACGGTGACCCTGACGTCGGGGTTTGGCTGGCTGCTGGTGGTCCTGAAATATACGTTGGCCCGGGGCGTTTTGCCCCTGCCGCTCGACCTGTATATTGCGGAAGGGAACACCTTTCTCGGCATCCTGGCCTACCCGCACTTCGTCGAAGCCGCGCTGTATATTTTCGTGTTCTATCTGGTGCTGCGCGGCGAGACGCAGGGCCAACTGCGCTACGCGGTTGGGGCCGGCCTGCTGGCGCTGTTCCTGGGTTGGCAGCACGCCTATGACCTGTGGTCGGTATACGCGGTGCTGGGGGCGTATGCCGCGCTGCGAACGGCGCGCGACCGGCGCTGGCCCACCTATTTGATCCAGAGCGGGCTGATTATCGGCCTGATCTCCTGGTGGCCGGCGCTGTACGCGGTCATCCTGACCTCGGCCGATCCGGTGTGGAAAGCCGTTTTGGCGCAGTTCGTCAACGCCGGGGTATTTACCCCGAATTTGCTGCAATTGCCGATTTTGCTTGGGCCGGCATTTGTGCTGGCCCTGCTGACGGCCCTGTGGCAACGACCGTTTCGACTGCAGGGCGTCAGCAACAATCAACTATTTCTGCGCGGCTGGTTTTTCGTCACGTTTATTCTCATTTACCTGCCGGTCGATTATCAAGTGCACCTGATTAACGGCTGGCAAGTGCCGATTGCGATCCTGGCAACACAGGGGCTGTTTGATTACGTGGTGCCGTTCGTCGAACGGCGCTTAAATGGCCGGGGATGGGCGGGCACACGGTCCACTGTCCAGCGCGGGCTGATGACGGCCCTGGTGCTGGCGATCGTGCCGACGAACGCCTATCTGCTGGGCTGGCGCTTCACGGAGCTGAGCCGGCACGATTATCCCTACTACCTGTATAAGGACGACGTGGCAGCGCTGGCTTGGCTGGACGCGCACGTCCAACCCGATGACGTGGTGCTGAGTTCGTTGACGATTGGCCAATATATCCCGGCCTACACCGGCGCCCACGCCTTTTTGGCGCATTGGGCCCAAACACTCGATTTTTTCGGAAAGTCGCAAATGGTGGATGAGTTTTTCGCCGCCAGCACTGACAATCAACGCCGCCAAGAAATTATGCGCCAGTACCAGGTGGACTACGTGTATGTGGGCCCGGCCGAACGCAGCCTGGGGACCTTTGTCGCCGAAAAGGCAGCCTTCCTCCGGCCTGTTTTTACTTCATCCCAGGTGGTCATTTATGCGCCGCAAGAGAATTGATTTCCTGGTATGAAAACCTGGCCGACACTTGGCTGCAGCGGCTGCTGGTGGGTTAGCTCACTGCTGCTCGCGGCGGTGTTTACGATCTTCAGCGCGTCCGCCCTGCCCACGAACGCCGGACCACTGTCTCAGACATGGTCTGAGCCTCAGCTCCTGTCGCCGGATACGCAGTCCTCCTGGTTTCCCGATATCGCGGCTGATGCGAGCGGGCGGGTGCATGCGGTCTGGTCCACGAGCCTTTCGGCCGGCATTGGCCAGGCCTATGACGTCGTGATGTATACGGCCTCACAAGACGGAGTGGTCTGGCCGCCAGCCCGGGACATTGTGGCGTTGCCGTCCAAGGGAGCCGTCACCCGCCCGAGCCTGCTGACCGACACGGCCGGCAAGCTGCACGTGACCTACCGCAGCTATACCGTGTACTACACTCAGGCGCCGGCGGACACAGTTGGGCCGAGCACGCTGCTGGCCGCGCGCCAAATCAGCACACCCGACAATGGATACTTTTCTCGCACAGCGATCGACAAAGAAGGTCGATTGCATCTGATTTATACGGAGAATATCCAGAGTCTCGATTGCCAGGGCTGTTTCCACGTGTTCTATCGCCAATCAGACGATGGCGGGCTGACCTGGAAGCAGCCGCTTGATATTTCGGTCATCGCCTCCGGGGCCGCCAAGCCGCAGTTGGTCATCGATGAACAAGACGGCATTCACGTGGTATGGGAGGCCGGGCTGGGCGGCGATCTGGGGCAGTTGTCGCCCACATTCGCCACCCAGATTAAGTACACCGCCTCTTACGACCGAGGCCAAACCTGGTCGACGCCCGTACAACTCGGCTCGCTGCCAACTGCCGCTGCCACGAGCGAGCCCACACTGGCCCCCCCAGCGACGTCCACGCCCTTATCCAGGCTCAAAACGCCAGCGGTGACGAATACGCCGGCCGCGGCGACCAGCGCGGCGACCAGCGCGCCGCCCGCAGCCACGGCGGTGCCGCACAGCGCCAAGAACGTGGCGCTCGGCGCGAACGGCCGCGGCCAACTGGTGGTGGCATGGCTAGGCCTGCCGGAAGATCGTGTCTACTATCAAGTTTCGGGCGATCAAGGCCATTCCTGGTCGGCTCCGCAGTTAATTGACAGCTTATGGGGCGCCTGGACGGTCTACCAGGGCCGCACAGACGACTATGCCATGACCACGGACAGCGCGGGAAGCGTGCACCTCGTCCTGGTTGGGCGCACGGCCGAGCAGCAGAATACGTTGAGCGTGCTGCACACAACCTGGTCCGGATCGGCATGGGATAAGCCGGAAGCCGTGACGACCCTGACGGGCGATGTGCCCGAGTGGCCGCGCGCGACGGTTGGATTGGGCAACCATTTGCACCTGGTGTGGTTTGTGCGTGACCAGCCGCATATATTTGGCGGCGAGGGCGCCTCACAATATCGTGTGTGGTACGCCGAGCGGCTGCTGCCGTCCCCGGCCTTGTCTCCAGTGCAGCTGCCGACAGCGCCGGCCAGCGCTGTGCCCAGCGCGGTGGTCACCCAGAGCCAGAGGGTCACCCCAGGGCCAACGCCCACGCCCAGCGCCACGTTCCCGACCGCCCCTCAGGCCATCGCCACACCTGAGCTGGTCTATAACGAAAGCGACTATCTGCGAGTTGTGGCCAAAAGCCTGCTGCCGGCGGCCGCTGGCATTTTGCTGGTGGTGGTGGTTGTGCGCCTGCTGCGGCGCTGAAGCGCGCCCTCTTAAATCATCACTGTTTTTTGACCATTCGCTAGCTCCATTCGACTAACTTAATCAGGAGAGGTTCAAACGGCTGCGGGCGCCATGTCTGGCATGGCCCGTCGCCGATTGGCAATCCATGAGAGTTCTTTTCGTCGTTCCCTATGTACCCAGCCTGGTGCGCGTGAGGCCGTATAACTTGATTCGGCATCTGGCGGCATTGGGGCACGAGATCACCATCGCCACCGTGTGGACCGATGCTCAAAGCAAGGATGAGGTGGAACAACTGCGGCGGAACGGCTTCCGGGTGCAGGCGGACTACCTGCCCCAGCAGCGCTCCCTTTGGAATTGCCTGCGCGCCCTGCCCGGCTCGACCCCCTTGCAGGCCGTGTACTCCTGGCAGCCGGCGCTGATGCGCCGCCTGGACCGTGAGGCCGCGAACTTTGATGTGGTGCATGTGGAGCACTTGCGGGGCGCAAATTATGGGCTGGCACTCAAAGCACAGCTGAGCCGCTGCGGAAAAACTTTGCCGGTGGTGTGGGATAGCGTTGACTGCATCACTCACCTCTTTCGGCAAGCGGTCAATCGCAGCCAGTCGCCGCTGCGCCGCCTGCTGACGCGATTGGAGCTGGGCCGGACCGAACGGTACGAGGGTTGGCTGGTCAAGCAGTTTGACCAGGTTTTAGTGACCTCGACGGCCGAGCAGGCGGCGCTGCGTTCGCTGCTGCCGGCGGGACAGCAAATTGACTGTCTGAATGTTCTCACAAACGGGGTAGATCTGGCTTACTTCACACCCGGGACAGCGGCCGAGCGCGAGCCGGCCAGACTGGTGCTGAGCGGCAAGATGAGCTACCACGCCAACGTATCGATGGTGGCCCATTTTGTGAGCAGCATTCTGCCGCTCATATGGGCGCGCCAGCCAGAAGCGAGTCTGTGGATTGTCGGCAAAGACCCGCCGGCCAGGATTCGAGGGCTGGCGGAGGATCGACGGATCTCAGTCGTTGGAACCGTGAGCGATATTCGCCCTTACCTGCAGCGCGCCAGCGTGGCCGTGGCGCCGCTGACATACGGGGCGGGCGTTCAGAACAAAGTGCTGGAGGCGATGGCCTGCGCGACGCCGGTGGTCGCTTACCCGCAAGCCGTTTCGGCGCTGGCGGTGCAGCCGGGCGTGGATGTGCTGACACCCCACGGACCGCAGGCGTTTGCCGAGGCAGTGCTTGATCTATTGGAAAATCCGGCCCAGCAGCGCGCAATTGGGGCGGCCGGCCGGCAATTTGTCGAAACACATCATCGGTGGGATCGGGTCGCTATGCAACTGGAGAAGTATTACGATGAACTCATCACTGCGAAACATCAATAGTCTGGCGTCAGGCCTGCCACTGCAATCGTTTGCGCGCGTTTCTAGATCATTAACGCGTCCAAAGCAGTGGGCCATCTTCATTGTCAGCCTGGTTATGGTCGATGGGCTCATGATCGCGCTGGCGTTCCGCGCGGCGTACCTGATCCGCTTCGAGCTGCAGCTGCCCATCTTCCAGGAAGATGTCACCCCGCTGCTATCTTACTACCAGAACTTGATGGTGTTTCTGACGCTGCTGTGGCTGGCCGCCTTCAAGCTGGCCGGGTTATACGAGCGGAAGCACCTGCTGGGCGGCACCGAGGAATATGCGCTGGTGTTCCGGTCGACAACCATCAGCCTGCTGCTGATCATCGTGGCCGGCTTTCTGGGCCACAGCCTGGTGATTGCGCGTGGCTGGCTGGTGCTGGCCTGGGGCCTGACGTTTTTATTCGCGGCCGGCGGCCGGTTTGTCATGCGCCGCATCGCTTACTCGCTGCGCGCGCATGGATATTTCGTGAACACGGCGGTGATTGTGGGCGCCAACCAGGAGGGCCGGCGCCTGGCCGAGCAACTGCTCGACACGCGCTCCTCTGGGCTGCGGATTGTGGGCTTTGTCGATGACAAAGTGCCAGAAGGCACGATGATTTCCCGCAACCTGGCGACACTTGGAACAGTGGAACACCTGGGCCAGGTTATCGAGCAATACGGGATTGAGGACGTCCTGTTGGCCTCCAGCGCCATTACGTGCCGCAACAACTTGATGGAAGTCTTTCGCCGCTACGGCGTGTCCAGCGACGTGAACGTGCACGTCTCCTCGGGCCTGTATGAGATTATCACCACCGGGCTGACCGTCAACCAATTCGCGTGCGTGCCTTTCTTCGGGATGAACAAGGTGCGCCTGACGGGCATTGACCGGCTGCTGAAGTTTGCGCTGGACTATGGGCTGGCCAGCCTGGTGCTGTTGGTCAGTTGGCCGGTGTATCTGTTGATTGCGCTGGTGATCAAACTCGACTCGGCCGGCCCGGTGATTCACCGGCGCAAGGTGATGGGCGTGAATGGCCGCATGTTTGACGCCTTCAAGTTTCGGACCATGGCCGTCAACGGCGACGAAATCTTGGCCGCTCACCCGGCGCTGCAGGCCGAACTGGCCCGCAATCACAAACTGAAGAACGATCCGCGCATTACTCGCGTCGGCAAAATCTTACGCAAACTCAGCCTGGATGAATTGCCGCAGCTCTTCAATGTTTTTGCCGGCGAAATGTCGCTGGTCGGGCCGCGGATGATCTCGCCGGCCGAAATGGAAATGTACAACGAATGGGGGCTCAACCTGCTCACGGTTAAGCCCGGCATCACCGGCCTGTGGCAAGTCAGCGGCCGATCGGACATCTCGTACGCCGACCGTGTCCGTCTGGATATGCACTATATCCGCAATTGGACCATCTGGCTGGATTTGCAATTGCTGATGCAGACCATTCCGGCCGTCTTCAACGGGCATGGGGCGTACTAAGCGCTTCCCGACTATAAGGGCCAGGAGCGGAATTCGCGGCGGCCGCTGAAGCCTGGCTGGTTTGCAACTAAAATCGCGCGCGGTGGAGGGTTCAAGAAGATGAAGGTCTTAGTCACGGGCGGCGCCGGGTTTATCGCCTCAAATGTCGTGGATCTGTACCTGGAACACGGCTTTGAGGTGGTGATCGTTGACGATCTTTCAACCGGCCGCGCGGCGAACCTCAACCCGGCGGCCGCCTTCTACCGGATGGACATTCGCAGCCCACAATTGGCCCAGGTCTTTGAGAAAGAGCGGCCCGACTTTGTGAACCATCACGCGGCCCAAATGGACGTGCGCCGTTCCGTTGCTCAGCCGATTTTTGACGCCGACGTCAACGTTCTCGGCTCGATCAATGTGATCGAGTGCGCCAGGCAATTCCAGGTCAAGCGCATGATCTATATTTCCACGGGTGGCGCCGTTTTCGGCGAGCCGGAATATTTGCCATGTGACGAGAATCACCCCATCAACCCCATCTGCCAGTACGGGGCCAGCAAGCACACGGTGGAACACTACCTGTTCATGTATCATGCCAACTATGGGCTGAACTACACCGTTCTGCGCTATCCGAACGTCTATGGTCCGCGCCAGGATCCGCGTGGCGAGGCGGGCGTGGTGGCCATATTCACCGGCCAGATGCTGGCCGGGCAGCAGGTGGCCATCAACGGCGACGGCGAGCAGCAGCGCGATTTCGTGTATGTGGGCGACTGTGCGCAGGCGAACCTGCTGGCGCTGACACAAGAGACAGAGAGCGGTATCTATAACCTGGGGTCGGGCAAGGGCACCTCGGTTAATGAGATATTCGCGGCGCTGAAGAAGGTGACCGGGTATGAGCGCGACGCGATCTATAAACCGGCCAAGGTGGGCGAAACGCGCCGCATCTATTTGGACGCCCGCAAGGCCAGGCGCGAATTTGGCTGGTCGCCGACCGTGGGCCTGGAAGACGGGTTGGCCCGCACGGTGGCCGCTATTCAGACCAAAGAACCCATTGCTCAGCCCGCGTAACTGGGCTTCTCAGAGCGCCCAGCATGGCCGGCGCAACTGGCCCGTGATATCATGAGACTGGGCTGGCAGGCGCGCCAGACGGCCGCCTGGGCCTGGGGCAGGATTGCTGTGCGCCCGAGCCAGGCTGACACATGAAACTACGTGACTTTTTCTCTCCGCTTTTGCAGTGGTGGTGGCTGCTGCTTTCGGCCGCGCTCATCACTGGCGCGGCGGCCTTCCTGGCCACGCGCTCCTTGCCGTCCGTGTACCTGGCGCGCTCGACATTGTTGGTGGGCCGAGGCATAAACGATCCAAACCCGACCGGCAACGAAATTGGCTTAAGCCAACAATTGGCCGCTGCCTATGCCGACATCGCGACGCGCGAGCCGGTGCAGGATGCCACGCTGGCGGCCTTGGGGCTGAGCCGGCTGCCAACATATGCCGTTCAGGCCACGGGCGCGTTTGTCGAAATTTCGGTCACTCACTCCGACCCCAAACTCGCCCAAGCGGTGGCGAACGAGCTGGCCAATCAGCTGATTGTGACCAGCCCGGCCAACGGGCCGCAGGCTGATCAAGGCCGCCAGGCCTTCATTAACCAACAATTGGATGAAGCCCAAGCGCAGATCGTCCAGACTAAGACGGATATCGCCAGCAAACAGACATCGCTGGCGAGCCTGAGCAGCGCGGTTGACATTGCCAGCGCGCAAAATGAGATCAACGCCTTACAGATCAGGCTGACGGCGCTGGAAACCAATTACGCGAATTTGCTGGCCAGCAGCCAGCAAGGCGCTCTGAACACCATCAGCCTGTTTGAAGCCGCTTCAACGCCGGTCAAACCGATCGGTCCAAACCATCCGCTCATCATCGTGCTGGCAATCGCCAGCGGCGTGCTGTTGGCGGCCGGCGCGGCTTACTTGCTTGATTTTCTTGACAATACGCTGACCCGCGATGAAATTGGCCAGCTTGTTCCCTACCCAGTTATCGGCTCTATTTCGGAGCTGGAGCAAATGCAGGAGGGACAGATCTATGTGGCCGAGCAGCCGCGCTCGCCCACAGCCGAGGCCTTTCGGGCGCTCAAGACGAACCTGGATTTTGCCGCCGTGGACCGGCCGGTGAAGACGCTGCTGGTTACCAGCGCGGGAAGCGGCGACGGCAAGACGTTCGCGGCCAGCAATCTGGCCGTCATGATGGCTCGCGGGGGCAAAAAGGTCATATTGCTGGACGCCGACCTGCGCCGGCCAGGTATCCATCGATCGTTTGGCCTGGCGAATTCCAGGGGGCTCAGCGACCTGTTTTTGGGCTCGATCAGCGTGAGCGACGCTGTGCAGACTTGGGCGGCCGATGAAAAGCTGGGGATTATTACCAGTGGACCGCTAACGCCGAACCCGGCGGAACTGATTGCTTCGAGCAAGATGGACGAGATCCTGGCGCGCGTCAAGGAAATGGCCGAGGTGGTCATTGTGGATGCCACGCCCTTCTTTGTGGCCGATGCCTGGATTCTGGCGGCCAAGGTGGACGCTGTTTTGCTCGTCGTCCGGCCCAACTACTCCCACCGTGACGCGGTGCGGGCGATGATTGAACAAATCAAGCGCGGTGGCGCGCGCGTGGTGGGCGTCGCAATTAATCGCCTGCCGCACACGATCGCGGGATATGGCGGGGCCTATACCGGGGCCTATTACGGAAACCAGAAGGATCAAGGCAGATCTGGCGCCAAGACGAACTGGCGCAGGCGGCCGGCGCCTGCAGCTCCCAGGCCAGCCCCAGCGGACCAGAAGTCCGCCGGGGGCGATAAGCGCGACGCAACCCGGGCCGGCGGCGAAATCGACGTCCCCACGGCTGGCGTCGTCAGCACCGACTGACGACTGCAAATCTGAAGCCGGCCGGCGGCTGAGCGCGCTACTGGCCCTTGCCCACCACTTCCACTTCCGCCAGGCCGGCGAGCGGCGCGCCATAAAACGTGCCCGACACATCGGTCAGTCTCACACGCACCGTACGCACCCCCAGGATATCGGCAAAGGCCAGGTCTGTGCCGCTGACACTCACCGAGCCCACGGGCTGCGTGGCGAGCACAAGGTTGCAGGCCGTATCGGCGCAAAGATCAACCACCGCATGATTGACTTGCACGGTGGAGTGGGCCACGTCACCAGAGCGCGGATTGTACAACCGCACGGTGCGCACGGTAATCGGCACCAAGAAATTTAGCGCCGCCCACTGGCCGGTCTGCGGCTGGCGGGGACTGCTCATCCAATAGCGCCAGATTTCGCCCTTGAGGACGCGCCGGTCATTCAGGCCGCCATTGGTTTTGGGATCGCGCGATGAAGAGACGACCACGTCGGCGCCGGGCGCCAGGTTGGTCCACTGGGCCGCCTCGTCGGTGGCGGGCACTGGGATGAGTGTGTGCCCGGCATGACAGCCCACACAGCGCGCCACCGCACCCGGCGCGCCAAAGTTTAGGCCAGCCACATGGCCGGCGCCGTCATTTTTGGTTGGCGCATGCGTGAGCGGCACCAGGCCGGCCAGCGAACGCAACTGCTCGAAGAGCGGCACGTTGGCGGGCGCCGCGGCGCTGACAAAACCCGAGGGGCTGACGGGCTGGACACCCAGCAGGATCGGCCAATCCAAGGCGGGGAAGGATCCGGGGCTGGTGCGCTGCTGGTCGAGGAAGAAGCGGATGGTGGCCGCCGAGCCCACCGGCGGAGCACTGACGATGTCAGTGTCAACGGGCGCGTTGAAATAAATGTTGAGGGCGTCAAAGAGGAAGGTGCCATCCTGGGTGTAGGGGGCCGCCGCGGCGGTTGGCGGCAGCAACGAGGGCGCCGGACCGGCCGGGCCCTGCAGAACCGGCGGCAGCGGCCGAGCCACGATGGCGCGGGCGCGCAATTCGCTGGTCCCTGGCCGGTCATAAAGCAGTTTCAAGCCGCTGCCATCCGCATTGGCGGTATACAAGCCGTAGTCCTGAGCAACATCCGGCGCCCAGGACAGCACCAGCCGCCCATCGGGCAGCACATCCGGTTCAGACGCGTAACTGCTCTGGAAAACACCATAGGACGTGGGATTTTGGGCCTGCACGAAATTCATACTGGTTATGTCGGTAACGCCGAGCACCGGCGTGTAGGTGCCGGCGCCGCGCCTATAGCGCCGCAGCCCGCCGAAGCCTGCGGACTCAGCCATGTTGTACATGGGGAAAAAGTTGGCAATAAAATCGCCATTGGCCGTGAAGGCGCCGCCATACGTGCTGTTAGCCGCTTCGTCGCGAAAATCTCCGGCCCAAAGGGCCAGCCCGGTGCCGTCCGGGTTAATGGTGGCGGCCTGCCAGGCGTTGCGCCACAGGTAATCTTTGTAGGCGCCGCTGCCGTCAATTTCCACACTGCGGTCGGCACTCAGCCCATCCTTTTGCAAGAAGCCGCCCGTCGGATTGAGCACCGTCGTCAGGTCGTTCAAGGCGAAGCGCTGATTGCGCCACCATCGCGAGTAGACAATCTTGCCGGTCAGCGGGTCTACCAGCGGCCGATCGGCGCCGTTGCGTTCAGAGGTAATGCGGCGCAGGTCGCTGCCGTCGGGCTGAACGAGGTAGAGGTTGGAGGTGCGCGCTCCGGAGTACTGGGCATAGCTCGGCCAGCGCGTGGATGAGAAGACCAACTGGCCGCTCGGCAGCCAGGCCGGATCGGTATCGTCGTAAACGGACAGCCCTTGCGCTGCTTTGCCGAACTGCGTCAGGTCCAGGTGCTGGTCGGTGTGAGTGACCTGGCGCAGCCCTTGACCGTTGACGCCGATGGTGTAAATGCGCCAGGCGCCCGGATTGTTGCGCGGGCCTAAATCATAGCTGCCGGCCGGCAGCCCGGCGAAGGCAATGCTGCGCCCGTCATACGAGACGGCCGGCGCGTTCACGTCGATCAGATTTAGCGAGGCCGCGGTTGGGTTGGATCCATCTACCAGCAAGCGCAGAGCGCCATTGCCTTCGCGCACGACCAGCTGGCCGGGCGCCGCCACCCGAAACCGGCTGTGGGTCCCAACACCCGGCATATCGTTGGCCGAGTGCATGTAAAGGCTGCCGTCGGGCGGAATCTGCCTCGATACAAATACCAGGGCCAAACCACTCGCGGTCGCTTGAGCGACCAATGGCAAATAGAGCTGCAACGAGGCGGTGGGCGCGGCTAATGCGCTAGGCGTGGGCGAGGCGCCCATCCCCAGGCCGAGCGTCCCGAGCAGCGCAAACAAAATAACGAATAAACGGAATCTCATTTTCATCCTAAAGGGAACGCAATAACAGCAACGACCAACGTTCGCCGACGTACCAGCCCAAAAGCTTGGTCGTAGCCCAACGAGTATTATGTTTACTTGGTTGTTTACAGACGTAAGGATTCAGTTTGACCTAAACAATCGAATCAGACAATAGCCCATAGGGTACAGAAGGATACAGACAAACCGCACATATTATAACCAAATTCTAATATTTCATCCACTTTCACGGCCAAAGCCGGCTGCCCTTTCTTGCGGCCGGGTCGAACGGCCTGGCCCCATGCCAAGTCTTCACTTTTCCCTCACGAAATCTTTGCCCGAACCCGCTACTCTCACTTTGGTTGACACAAAGGGAAACCGCCAGCCTACGGCCTGGCTGCTCGCCTGCTAATTCGGAGCCGTTACGTCGGCCATAAGCAAGGTCCGCTGCGCCAATGTCCTCGCCATCGACTATCTCCTTAACGCCATCACTGATCCATCCGTCTGCCGAGGTCTCGCCGCTAGCGTGCATTGGTGAGGGCAGCCGTAAACCGAGAGTGCCCCCGGGGGCCGAGCAGGTCTTACACCAATACACCCTGTGTTTGGCCGCCCGCGACGCAGTCATACCCCGTCTGGCGGCCGAAGGGATTGGGTATGGCATTCACTATCCCACGCCGATTCACCAACAACCGGCGTACAGCCGGCTGGGTTACCGCGACCATTTGCCTCAGGCCGAGGCGGCTTGCCGCGAGGTGTTATTGGTGCCAGTGCACCCCGCCTTGAGTCAGGCCGATCTCGAGACGATCGTTGCCGCCCTCTCACAAGCCTAAACAAAGCCAGGCGATAACTGCTATGGTCAAAATCGGGGTGATTGGAACCGGCCGGATGGGCCAACGACACTGTCGAGTCATTTCCGGCCTGCCCAGGACGGAACTGGGCGGGGTTTACGATCAAGACCAGCAGACTGCTCAACAGGTGGCGGCCCAGTATGAGGCGCCGGCCTATGAACGCCTGGAAGACCTGTTGGATAACGTGACGGCCGTGGTGATTGCCACGCCGACGGCTTTCCACTTTGAGCAAGCGCTGCGCTGCCTGCAGCGCGGGCGCCACGTTCTGATTGAGAAGCCAATGGCCGAAACGCTGGACCAGGCCCAGGCGCTGGCGCGCGCGGCGGACGCCAGCGCCTGTGTCGTCCAGGTGGGGCATATTGAGCGCTTCAATCCGGCCTATATTGAGCTAAAGAACGTGCTGCAGCAGACGAAGCCGCTGGCGATCAACTTTCGCCGGCTGAGCCCGTTCGAGAGCAGCAACGCGGATGTGGACGTCGTGCTGGATTTGATGATCCACGATATAGACCTGTTGCTGGATGTGGGGCGAGCGAAGCCGGCCGCTGTCAGCGCCTGTGGTCTAATGGCCGACAGCGGCACACTCGATCATGTAACCGCACAAATATGGTTCGAGTCTGGGCCGCTGGTCAGCCTGACCGCCTCGCGCGTGACCGAACAGAAAATTCGCTCCATCGACGTTACCGCGCGCGAAGGCTACCTGGAATGCGACTTATTGAGCCGATCGATCCTGGTCCATCGCAGCACAATCGGCGAGTATCACAATGGTAACGAGCGCGGTTTCAAATACCGCCAGGAAAGCGTGGTCGAGCGCATTTACGTCCCCAACTTTGAACCGCTCTTCCTGGAGCTGCAGCATTTTGTGGACTGCATAGTGGACGGAAAGACTCCGGACGTGACAGCGGCGGATGGGCTGGAGGCGCTACGGTGGGCCATGCGTGTCCGTGAAGCCAGCCAGAGCCATCTGGTTGATATGAGATCGTGGAATACCGGCATGGACACGTGGTCGGACCTTACGCCCCAGCCGGCAACGACATCGACCTGGGCGCCCGCCACATTGCCTCCAGCATAGCGGAGGGCTGGTGGTCTTGCCCATCGCGGCCGGCAACAGCCAGGCAGTGCCGCGGGCATACGCGGGCGCCTACCAGCAAGGATCGACTCGCTTGACAGCCACGTTCGCCAGCCCCGCCGCCCTCCATCGCCTGGTTGATAGCCGTTGGTTTGCAGCGGCTGACTTAACCTGCGCGGCCATAAGCGGATTTTGGTGGTACAGCCAGCCCGGCATTGGCGTCTGGCCGCTGCTGATCGCCCTGGCGCCGGGCGCCATTCGGGCCGCCGCCGGCCAGTTCCCCATCCGGCGCACGGCTTTTGATGGGCTGGTGATTGTCTTCATGCTGACGGCAGTGATCGGCGTGTGGGCGGCGTACGATCGTGAGGCCGCCACGGCCAAACTGTGGGTGTTGGTGGGCGCCGCCTTCCTGTTTTACGCCCTGGCGGCCCAGCCGCAGGCCAATCTATGGCTGGTCGCCGCGTTGCTGAGCGGCTTGAGCGCCGTGATCGCGGCGTATTTTCTTCTTTCCTATGATTGGCTGACATTCCCGCGCCATTTTGCGTCGTTGGATCGGATTGGCGTTTGGTGGATGTCGGTCCGGCCCGTGTTCGCTGGGTTCCTGCACCCGAACGTCGCGGGCGGGCTGCTGGCGATGTTGCTGCCCTTTCAGGCGGCCGGGTGGATTCGCGCATGGCGCCAAAGGAACATGCCATGGCTGGCGGCGCATACGGTTCTTGGAAGTCTGACGCTGATCGGTTTGCTGTTAACGAGCTCGCGCGGCGCCTGGGGCGCCCTGGCGATTGCCACGGCGGCCGCGGGCCTGTGGAAACTGGGGGGCGGCCTCGCCCGGCGATGGCACCAGCCAGGGTGGCTTATTTCCGGAGCACTGCTGTTGCTGGCCCTGACCATCGGCGCGGCAGCGATCTTGACATATCCGGGCGGCCTGGCAGCGCTGGCTGAACGTGTGCCGGACGGGTCCACGCGCTACGAGTTGGCCTATAACACGGCGCGCCTGGTGACTGACTTCCCCTTCACCGGGGGTGGCCTGGCCGCTTTTAGCGGCCTGTACTCGAGATATATGTTAGTGATTGTGGTGCCCGATTACACCTACAGCCACAACTTTTTTCTGGACGTGATGCTGGAACAAGGAGTGTTTGGCTTGCTGGCCTGGGCGGGCATTATGCTGGGCAGCCTGGTGCTTTTGGCCAGGCAGCCGCCGGCCGACGAGGATGTGCATCGCCTGCGCTGGGCGCTGGCGATCGCGCTGTTGTGCGTTGGGCTGCATGGACTGTTGGACGATGCGCTGTATGGCAACCAGGGCACGCCGCTGGTGCTGGTCTTGGCTGGATTGTCGGTCGCGGTGACTGAGCGGCGCTTGCCGCGCGCGGGGCCAGTGCGCGCAGGCGCCCACAGGCGGGGTGATGGCGAGACGATCGGACGCCGGCCCGGGCGGCTGGCCGGCGCTGTGGTTGGTTTTAGCGCCGGCGTACTATTGCTGGCCGTGTTTGGATCAGGGCTGGCCGGCGCATGGTATGCCGATTTGGGCGCAGTGGCCATGGCACGCATCGAACTCGCGGGCTGGCCACAGGCCCACTGGGACCAACCGATCCCCACGGCTGCCTTTGGCCCAGCGGAAAGTTTGTTCGCGAAGGCTTTGCGCTTTGACCCGGCCAATCGAACAGCCAATCATCGTTTGGGACTGATGGCCGAACGCCAGAACGATTATGGGCTGGCCGTGGCCAACCTCGAAACCGCTTACCAGTCTGACAGCGGCCACCGGGGTTTGATCAAGAGCCTGGGCGACGAGTATGTTTGGCTCGGGGATTTAGAGCGGGCACAGGGTTTTCTGACCCGAATTCCTGAAGCGGCCGAACAGATGGACACGTATGCCTGGTGGTGGCGCCAACAGGGTCAGCCGGAGCGCGCGGCCTACGCCGAGGCGATGGCCGCCGATTTACGCAGCCGCGCCAACGCACTGGCACCTTGAGCGCCGGGGGCTTATTCGGCAAGGCTATGGGTTGAATGCGCGCGCACGGGCACGGGGCGACTGACCAGGCGAGTTATATCTGCCGACGAGACGAAATATACCCGTAAGCCTAATCCGACCACAGGTGCCAGCGATAGAATTCGACAATGAGTAATCCAGTGGAAAGGCTTCCAGATGTCAAATAGAAAACTCCTTATTCTTTACCTCAGCCTTAGCCTGATTGGGCTGGCCGCTTGCGCGGGCGCGCCCACAGAGGCGCGACCTCCGGCCCGCGGGCCGGCACATGCCGCTGGCCGCGCGGCGGCGCCGTCGTATGACCGGCTGCCGCTGTATTTTGTGGAAAACCGCGGGCAGACCGATCCGCAGGTGGGCTTCTATGTGCCGGGCAAAGACAATGTCCTTTACTTTGCCTCGGACGGCCTGACGCTGGCTTTTACCGCCCCCCACAACGCCGGCGCCGCGGCGCCGGCGTTGTGGGCCGCCACGGCCGACCTGGCGGCGCCCGGTCGTGGTCAACTGGACCAGCCCGTTCCGGCGGCGCAGCGCTGGGCGGTGAAGCTGGCGTTCGTCGGGGCCAACTCGGCCGCGCAGCCGGTGGGCGAGGCCCCTACCCCGGCCGTGTTCTCTTACTTCCAGGGGCAGCCAGACCAATGGCGGGCGGGCGTGCCAACCTTCGCCCAACTCCGTTATCAAAACCTGTGGCCGGGCATTGACCTGGTGTATTCCGGCCTGTCTGATCAATTGAAATACGAATTTGTCGTGCAGCCCGGCGCCGACCCGGCCCAGATCCAACTGGCCTACCGAGGCGTCAGCGGTGTCAGGCTGACGGCCGACGGCCAACTGGAAGTGACCACGCCCCTGAACACCCTGCACGACGCGGTGCCGCTGGCTTATCAGGTGAAGGGCGGCCAGCGCGTTCCCGTGCAGATGAGCTACGCGCTGAACAACCCGGCTGCCAGCGGACCGGCAGCGGCCTATGGTTACGGTTTCCACCTGGGCGCCTACGATCACGCGCTGCCGGTGATCCTTGACCCAACCGTGGTGTTGTATGCCGGCTATATTGGCGGCGCCGCGCTTGACTTTGGGCGCACGATCGCCGTGGACGCCAATGGCAACGCCTATATCACCGGCTACACCGAAAGCCCAGGCACTTTCCCGGCAATGGTGGGGCCGGACCTGACCTACAACGGCGACCAGGACGCCTTCGTGGCCAAAGTGAACGCGGACGGCACGGCGTTGGTTTACGCCGGCTACATCGGCGGGTCGAGTCCAGACCAGGGCAGCGGCATCGCAGTAGATAGCAATGGCAATGCCTACATCACGGGCAACACGGCTTCCAGCAACTTCCCAAGGACGG
>JAYTFQ010000859.1:0-2451 GCA_043734225.1 Anaerolineales bacterium
CGAGGTGAAGGCGGGCAGCCTCGAACGCGCTGAGGGCCACGTCGACTGGCTGCGTGGCGACTACCGCGCTCAGGTGCCCGGCCGTGTATTGAACCTCAGGACCTTCAGCCTGCCGGCTGGCCGCTATGTCTTTAGCTATCTGCCGCGCTCTGGCCGGGTTATTTCAGCTGAGTTGGTGGCGGCCGATGCGCCCGCCCAGGCGCAAGACGAGCTGCGTCACGCGCTGGCCCAGGCCAACCACTTCCATGTGGACGATCTGCCCGCGCTGCGGCAGGGGAAGCTGGGCCAATACGGCGGGCGGCGCCTGCGCCAGTTGTGGACCTCAACGGCCTGGCTACTGGGTCTCGCACTCGCTCTGGGTGTGCTGTTTATCGGGCTGGTCGCCGCCGATACCGCCAAGGACCTAGCCCCGCTCTTTTTTGTTGGCGCGGCGCTGCTGGCCATTGGCGGGCTGTTCACTGCCCTGGCCGCTATCGGTCCCACGCTGGATGTGCTGCGTGGTCAGGTGAGCATCGTCGAAGGCCTGCTTGAGACCACCGTCCGCCGGACGTACGGCCGCGGCGCCAGCACCTTCTACTATTACAAGCTCGACAGCCAGGTCTGGCTGGTTTCGCCTGAGGCCTACCGGGCGCTGCTCTCGGCCCAGCACTATCGCGTGTACTTCCTGCCGCGCAGCAAACAGCTCGTCGGCCTCGAGCCGATCTAGGCGTTACTTTTCGTCGACGCCGCCGTGGCCGCGCTCGCCTGCCTCGCGGCCGCCTGGCTGGGCGCCGCTGCTGCCCGCTGAGCCAGCTTCGCGGCCGCCGGATAGGCTGATGATCGCCACAGAGATGCCGGTGTCATGAGCAGCTTCCTTGGCCGCCGCGGCGGCTTCGGCGGCCAGGCTCTCGCTGACGGCCACGTACTTCTTGCCCACAAAGCCTTCCTTGCCGCCGTGGCGCACTTGCCACCAGTCGCCCTGCTCGCCCAGAATTTCGAGCTCTGTGTCCGGCACCAGAAAGGCGATGGGCGGCTCAAACTCCATGCCCGGTCCTGAGCGCATCTTCAGGTTGCCCGTGGTTTTGCCTGTTTTTGCCATGCGGATCTCCTTGCGTTGAGTGATTGTCACTTGGTTTCGTAGCGGCTCAGCCGGCCGTCAACGCGCCTCATCCCTTTCGGCCAGCAGTTTGTGATGGGCTCAGCGCTTACCTTTTCTCAAGGGTATCACAAAGGCGAGTACCCTTAGTACTCGGCCACGACTCGCGAGTGAAAGCGGGCCTCGTCCCATACCGCCCCCCAGCCCGGCCCGTCGGGCGGCGCAATATGTCCGTCTTCAATCAGCGGTCCGTTCAGCAGGCCCCACAGCTCGCCCTCGCGCCGGTTGGCGTCGGCCTGCATCCAAAAGTGCTCGTAATAGTCGGTGTTGTCAATACAGCAGCCCAGGTGAGCGTGCACCAGCCCGGCCAGGCCTCCCTGGGCGTTCATCTCGATGTTGGCGCCGTACATCTCGGCGAAATGCGCCATCTTCAACACCTGGGTTGTGCCATGCCGGGCATTGGCCCTCAGCCGGTCGGTGCCGCCCTGGATCAGCCACTGCGTGGACAGCCCGCTGTCGTGCATAATCATCTCGGTGGCCAGCACTGGCATGGTCAGTTCGGCGCACAGCGCCTGATATTCGTTCAGCTTCTGCTCATGGAACGGTTCTTCCAGCCAGACAAAGCCCAATTCTTCCATCACATGCCCCACCTCAATTGCCTCGCGCAGGTCATATGAGCACACCGGGTCGTTAATCAGCGCGTAGTCCGATCCCACCTCGCGACGTACCGTCTCGAAAATGGGAATGTCGGCCTGCCCGCCTTTGTAGGAGTGGAACTTATAGGCATTGATACCCATTTCGTGGCCGAGCTCAATGTGGCGCAGGTAATCGGCCAGGCTGCCGTTGTGGTGCGTCAGATACACCGGGAAGCGCTCGCGCACCCGGCCCACCAGCGCAAACACCGGCAGCCCAGCGGCCTGGCCCAGGATGTCCCACAGACAGTTGTCGAAGTCGCCAAACCAGCCCGGCGGCTGATAAAGCCAGCGCTCGCCCTTGTGCAGCATTTGGTACAAGCGCTCGCGGTGGCGGACGTCCTGACCCAGAACCTGGTTGCGCAGGATGGCTGCCTGCTGCGGAAGCATGAAGGTGGTGCAGCGGCCCACCAAGCCCTCATCCGTCTCCACTTCGATGAAATTCTGGCGCAGCGGCTGGCCATTGGGCACCCGTGTTTGGCGGTATTGGATGCGGTGCAGGCCTGGCACCTGTTCCAGGATCAGGTCGACGCCAGAGTGTTCCTCGGGCGCTTCCAGCACATACAGGCGTACAGCGGCGATTTTCACGCGCGGCCTCCAGGGAGATAATATGCCAGGGTGGTGATTCGGATTGTAACCTCAATTGGCGGTATGGGATGTGGTGGCCCGACTATTGTCGGGCCA
>JAYTFQ010000860.1:0-2551 GCA_043734225.1 Anaerolineales bacterium
CCCCCCCCCCCCCCCCCCCACCACTCACCTGAATTCGCGTTGCGCTTTATTGAAAATTCGTTTGCGAGCGTGCTAGAATCTCTCCACGACGCAGGCAAACGAATTGTCCAAGGAGCGATGCGATGTCAGACCAACTTGAGCGCAACAAGCAAACCGCGATGGCATTCTATGAGCTGATGTTCAATCAGTGCCAGCCGGCCGAAGCGATTGAGAAGTACGCCGGCGAGGTCTATATCCAGCACAACCCGCTAGTGGCCGACGGCAAGCAGCCCTTCATCGATTACTTCATCAAGATGCAGACTGAGTACCCGGGCAAGCACGTAAACTTCCGGCGCGCCGTCGCCGAGGGCGACCTGGTGGTGCTGCACTGCCACCAGACCTGGCCGGGCGACGCCGACTGGGCCGGCATGGATATCTTCCGCTTCGACGCCCAGGGCAAGATCGTGGAGCACTGGGATGTGCTGCAGCGCGTCCCGGAGACGTCGGCGCACAGCAACACGATGTTTTGATGTTTGGCTCTCGGCGTCCCCGCCCCGCGCCCGCCGACGGGCTGCCCAAGACGCCGCCCTCGGCCACCGAAATCCGCCGGCTGTTGCGCTATGTGGCCCCCTACCGGCGCTACATGCTCATTGCCAGCGTGGGCCTGTTGGGCGGCGCGGCGCTGGGGCTGGTGTTCCCGTGGATCATGCAGAACCTGGTGGACGCGGTGCTGGCCCAGCACAACCTGGCCGAGCTGAACCGCATCACCCTGGTGCTGATCGGCACCTTCCTGGTGCGCGGCGTGTTCTATTACATCCAGAACTACGCGCTGGCGTATGCCGGCGAGCGGATTGTGGTGGATCTGCGCCGGCAGGTGTACGCCCACCTGCACGACCTGACCCTGCGCTTCTTCAACGACCGGCGCGTGGGCGAGCTGGTTTCGCGGCTGTCGTCGGACGTGACCCTGGTGCGCACGGCGCTGACCAACAACGTGGCCCAGGTGCTCAGCCAATTGCTGACCTTCGCCGGCAGCCTGGTGCTGATGCTGGTGCTCAACTGGCGGTTAACGCTGTTTATCCTGGTGCTGGCGCCGCTGGTGGCGGTGGTTGGCGCCGTTTTTGGGCGGCAGCTGAGGCAGCTCTCCACCCAGGTGCAGGACCAGTTGGCCGAGGGCACGGCCATGGCCGAGGAGGCGCTGAGCGGGGCGCGGGTGGTGAAGGCCTTCACCCGCGAGGGCTATGAGGCCGAGCGGTATGGGGCGCAGATGGAGCGGGCCTTCGGCGCCACTATGGCCCTGACGCGGGTGCGCTCGGCCTTTGGGCCGCTCGTCACCTTCCTGGCGTTTGGCGCGCTGGCCGGGGTGCTGTGGTTCGGCGGGCGCGAGGTGCTGGCCGGCCGGCTGAGCGCCGGGGCGCTGATCGCCTTTCTGGTCTACGGCATCAACATCGCCGGCGCGGTGGGCTCTGCCACCAGCCTGTATGGCCAACTGCAGGAGGCCCTGGGCGCCTCGCGCCGCATCTTTGAACTGCTGGACGAGACGCCGGAGATCCGCAGCGCGCCCGGCGCCCCGGCGCTCCCGCGCGTCGCGGGGAGCATCATCTTCGAGCACGTGTCCTTTGCTTACGCCCGCGGAAATGTGATGCAGGCGGGCTTCGCGGGACGGAACCCAGAAGACCAGGGATCTCGCCCTGAAACGGACACCGCCAACGCGCCAACCGACGACGAAGCCGCTCGCCGCCAGGCAAACGAACCACGCACCCCGCACCACGCATCAGCGACTGCCGACGACGCCCTGAAGCCAGGCCAAATTGTTCTGGAAGACATTAATTTGGAGATTGCGCCGGGCGAGGCGCTGGCGCTGGTGGGGCCGAGCGGCGCGGGCAAGAGCACGCTGTTCAACCTGATCCCGCGCTTCTATGACCCGACGGCGGGCAGCGTGTGCGTGGACGGGCGTGACCTGCGCGCGGTGACGCTGGAATCGCTGCGGGCGCAGATCGGCATTGTGCCACAGGAGACGCACCTGTTCTCGGGCACGGTGCGCGAGAACCTGCGCTATGGCAAGCTGGACGCGACCGACGCCGAGCTGGCCGCCGCCGCGCGCGCCGCCAACGCCGAGGAATTTATCGCCCGCCTGCCGCAGGGCTATGACACGCTGGTGGGTGAAAAGGGCGTCAAGCTCTCGGGCGGGCAGCGCCAGCGCGTGGCCATTGCGCGCGCCATCCTAAAGGACCCGCGCATCCTGCTGCTGGACGAAGCCACGTCCAGCCTGGACTCGGAATCGGAGGGGCTGGTGCAGGAGGCGCTGGAGCGGCTGATGCAGGGGCGCACCACGGTCATGATCGCCCACCGGCTGTCGACCGTGCAGCGCGCCAACCGCATCGCGGTGCTGGAGGCCGGGCGGATTGTGGCGCTGGGCACCCACGCGGAGCTGATGGCGCAGGGCGGGCTGTATGCGCGGCTGTATAACAAGCAGTTTCGGAGAGGGGAAGCCGGAAGCTAGAAACAACGTGTATGGCAGGTCATAAAATGCCGGCCGAATTGGATGCCGTGGTCATACCCCTGCGGGAGTCTG
>JAYTFQ010000861.1:0-3243 GCA_043734225.1 Anaerolineales bacterium
TGGCCCGAAGAGGCCAGCCGCCGGCTTCACTTTGCGCTGTGTGGGTTGGCGCCCTGCTCAAAAAATCAGGCCCAGGCGAAGTCTGGATTCGACGGACACGGAATGCTACTTGACGACCGCCGTGAACACTTCTTCCATTGCCAAACCCGTGCGGCAGCCAGGCAAGGGACTCAATTGCAGACGGCTGTCGGTCCAGATGGGATGCGACACCCCGTTGTAAGACACCAATCCTTCGTAGTCGCCCTGTTGGTCGCCGTAGTTGATGCCGGCGCACGGAGAAGTTCCACTGCAATCGTGTTCGTTGGAACTAACCGTCGTGACGCGCGCATTCGGCTGCCAGGTGAGGCCGCCATCCGGCGATCGGGCAAGGTACACATCGGTCATGTAGCGCGCGCCGGTTGTATCATTGCGCGTGTCATAGAACGACACATTGACATCACCGGTCACCGGATCGGTTGAAAGCCAATTGTAGAATCGATCGACGGCAGTGGACAAGCGATCGGTGATGGTTTGCGGCTGTGACCAGGTTGCGCCCTGATTGTCCGAGTAAGCCGCGAAGATGTCGGTCGTGCCATTCGCGGTCTGATCCATCCAGGAACAGATCAAGCGACCGCGATGCAGCCCAGACGATCGATCCGTATCGCAGGACGGATACACCAGCGCGCCGCGCGAGAATTCAGCCGGCAGTCCCAGATCGAAGGCCAACGACTTCGAGGCGATGTTGTGGGCGACGCCCCAGGTCTTGCCGCCATCGAACGATCGATTGAAGACGATGGCGTTCGCGTGGTAATCGTTCCAGGCGACGTACAGCTCGCCATTCGGCCCGACGAACGGCTGCGCCCCGATCGATTTGCCGGGGCCGGAGGGATCGTCGGCGCGGGTGATAGCGAACGTGGCGCCATGATCGCTGGAGGCGCCGACGCGAATTCCGCCGCCAATCGTTCCGCCGCTGGCCGCGTCCCAGGCAATGTAAACATTGTTGCGGAACGGGCTATTGGGATTTGTGTCGGTAGTGATCATCGGCTTGTCATTAAAGTGATTGCTGCCGGTCTCGAATGAGAAGTAGGTGACCTGAGGGTAGGTCTTGCCTCCGTCGGTGGAGCGGGCGACGGCCATCTCCGAGCCATTGACGCCCCCACCACCGCCAAAGAACACGACGATGTAGCCGTAGTACAGGCTGCCGTTCGAGTCGAAGGCCAGGGTCGGGTCTGACCCGAAGTCGGTGTCGTTGGTGCCCGACAACGACGGCGGCAGTGGCAGATCGAGCGCGCCCCAGCTGCCGCCATTGTCGGCTGAGAAATAACCGCGCATGGGCAGCCGAAAGATTTCATTCGACCCGGCGGCAAGCATCTTCGGCTGATTGGGATTCAGCGTAATGTAGGTTTCGCTTTGTGGACCGCACTCGTTTGAGACGTCGACATTGGCGCCAACCTGTAAGGAAACATTCGCCGCGTTGCAAACCATCGGGCCGTTCTTGGCAAGATACTGATACTTGTCCCACCAGGTTGGCTTGTCTGGGCTGTTGGTGGTGCTGCCCGCGGAAGCCGGCGCCATGACGGTGAGCGCTAACGCGAGCATCAAGAAGACACTGGTCAACAACTTTCGCAGTCGATACATAGGGGTCTCCTCTAGTTTGGAATGTGGGCAGCCTAGTCAAGGTGATTATACGCCCGACAGCCCGCAGGGAAGCGTCAATGACCCGGAGGGTGTGCGTGTCACTCCGAGCGCACTTCCACTCGCGAAGCAAAACGAGCCGCGCGTGACCATTGCGAACAGGCCCGGCGCGCAGTGTATACTGGCCGCAATGAGCGAGCCATTTGTGCTGGGCGTCAATTATTGGCCACGGCGAAAGGCGATGTATTGGTGGTCGCAGTTCGACGCGGACGAGGTGCGCGAGGAGTTTGCGTTGATCCGCGGGCTGGGGATGACGCTGGTGCGCATCTTCCTGCTGTGGGACGACTTTCAGCCGGCGCCGGACGAGGTGTCGCGGGCATGCCTGGCGCACCTGATCACGGTGGCCGACATCGCGGCCGAACTGGGGCTGAAGCTGGATGTGACCTTCTTCACCGGCCACATGAGCGGGCCGAACTGGGCGCCGGGCTGGCTGCTGGATGGGCGGCCGAAGCGGCTGGCGCGGCAAGTGGTGAGCGGCGGGCGGGCGGTGCAGCGCGGCTATCGCAACCCGTATTCCGACGAGCAGGCGCTGGCGGCCGAGCGGCTGCTGCTGCGGACGGTGGTGGGCGCGCTGCACGACCACGCGGGCATTGGCCTGTGGAATCTGGGCAACGAGCCGGACCTGTTCGCCTGGCCGCCGAGCGCCGCCGCCGGGCGGGCCTGGGTGCGCGAGATGACGCAGCTGATCCACAGCCTGGACAGCCAGCACCCTGTGACCTGCGGGCTGCACGTGGCCAACCTGCTGCAAGACAACGGGCTGCGGGTGACGGATGTGTTCGCCGAGACGGATGTGGCGGTGATGCACGCTTACCCGATGTATGGCTGGCTGGCGCGCTCGCCGCTGGACCCGGACTTTGTGCCGTACACCTGCGCGCTGACGACGGCGCTGTGCGGCAAGCCGGTGCTGATGGAGGAGTTTGGCGGCCCGACCGCCCCGCCCGGCCGCGACTCATTCATGTGGCGCTGGCTGGCCAACCGCTTCCCGCGCATCCAGTTTATGGCGGGCGAGCAGGCGATGGCGGAGCACCTGGCGGCGGTGCTGCCGCGGCTGGTGGCGGTGGGGGCCACGGGCGCGCTGCTGTGGTGCTTCGCGGATTACGCGGTGGATTTGTGGGACAAGCCACCGCTGGACTTGGCGCGGCACGAGCGCTTCTTTGGGCTGGTGCGCCCGGATGGGTCGCTGAAGCCGCACGCGCAGGTGGTGAAGGATTTCGCCGCCACCCAGCCGATGGTGCAACCGGCGGCGCGGGCGCTGACGCTGCCGTTCCAGCCGGAGCGGTTTTATCAGGCGGCCGGGCGGAACCTGTATTGGCTGTATCGAGGGTTTGCGCAATAAGCGGGGCAGAGCGGAATCCACGAAGTACACGAAGGAACACGAAGGGGGAAATGGGGAAAGGCTAGGGCTGTTTCCAAGTGGGGCCGGTGGAAAGCATGCCGCGGAGCCTGGGGGTGGTGGCGATGCGGTGCAAAAAATGTGACCGCTCAGCGGGTCACAAGCTGCCGGCCGCAGGGGATGCCGCGGCATCCCCTGCGGCCGGCAGCTTGTGACCCGCTGAGCGGTCACATTTT
>JAYTFQ010000862.1:0-4808 GCA_043734225.1 Anaerolineales bacterium
ATTGGATACTGCGGCCCGAAGAACTTCGGGCCGCAGTATCCAATTCGGCCGGCACTTTATGTCTGCCTGAACCGTTATACCCAGTTCCGAGTGCTTAGGGCACGGTCGCGTTCCAGAACCAGTTGAACGAATAGTAGCCGGACGCGCTCTGCAGGCGGATGGAAATCTGCGGCACGCCGGCCAGTTGGGACGGGATGGTGTAGGTGGTGGTGAACACGCCGCCCTGCGCCGAGTTAGTGGTAGCCACCACGGTGCCGCCCACGCCCTGGCCGCTGAAAGGGCCCATGGTCACATCAAAGTCCTGGTTGGCCGGGAAATACGCCGTGCGGATGGTAACGGAGGTGTCCTTGACCACGCTGACAATGGTTAACGTGGGCGGGTCAAAGTTAGGCGGCGCCACCACGGTGGGAACGGCCGTGGGCGCGGGCTGGCCGGTCGCGGCCGCAGTTGCGGTGGGAGCCACGGTCGCGATCGCAGCCGTTGTTGCGGTCGCAGCCGTTGTTGCAGTGGGCGCTGGAGTACCCGAGGCGTTCGCCGCGCTCGGGATGCACAGCACCTGCCCGGGGAAGATCAGGCTGGCGTTAGACAGGCTGTTGGCCGCGGCGATTGCCGGCCAGGGGACGCCAAAGGCCAGACCGATGCGAAACAAGTTATCGCCCGGCTTGACAGTGTACGGCGCCGAGCAGGCGGCGGCGCTGGCCGCTGGGGCCAGGATCACCCCAACCAAACTCAAAGCCAATGTAATCGACACGACGAACCGTTTCATGTTGCCCTCCCTGGCTGCGCTAGACGGCCCAACAAGCATGCCCTACAGTCCTACTCTATCATTATAGGGCGAAAGTCATCCCGGCGGCGCTCACGGATAAAAACCAGCAGAATCACCAGAGCAGCGGCGCTGGCGGCGGCCGAAGACACGCCGACCCAGAAAAATCCCAGATGGAACAGCCAGCCAGCCGTCAGGTCGCCCAGCATGCGCCCGGCCGCGAAAGCGGCCAGGTAGGCGGTCATCACCCGCCCGCGGGCGGCGGGCTCCAGCTCGGTCATCAGCGGGAGCGTAGCCACCACGGTGACCTCGAAGCTGATGAAAACCAGGAACAACCCAGCCAGCGCCAGCGGCAACTGCCCGCCGGCCAGCGGCAAGGCCAGATAGGACAGCGCGCAGGCGACCAGGCCCACGCCGATCACACGCCGCTTGCCCAGGCGGTCGGACAACCCCATCACCAACCCCTCTCCGGCCAGTTCGGCCACGCCAATCACCGTCGTGGATAGACCCAGCGCGGCCACGTTGAGGCCGAACGAGCGCTCCAGCCAGGCGGCATACACCACGCTCAGGTTTTCATTACCCATGGCGATGAGCAAGCCCAGGCACAGCCCGGCCAGCACCAGCGGGTTGCGCCAGATGGACACGGCAGGGCGCGCAGCGACGGTGTGAGCCTGGCCCCGCGCGGGCGCGTCATTGGGAATGACAAACCAGATAGCGGCGGCGGCGGCCAGCCCCACGGCGGCCAACGGCAGAAAAGGCGCGCGCCAATCGAACTGGGCCATCAGCAATCCGACCGCGGGAATGCCCACCAGCGCCGCGCCCGACCAACCCAGCTCGGAGAAAGCGATCACCAGCCCACGCCGGGCATAGGGTGTGCGGTCGCCCAGGTAGGCCTGGAGCGAGGGATCGAAGAAAAGCTTGCTGGCCGCCACTAGCACCACAAAGACCACGAAGGCCGGCCAGCCGGGGAAGAGGGCCGGCAGCGCCAGGCCCACGCAAAAAATGCCCAGGCCAAGGAGCATGGTCTGGCGCCGGCCGAAGCGGTCGGGCAGGCCGCCAATGGCAGGCGCGGCCAGGCCCAAGGCACCGCGCAAAAACAGCAGGGCCGTCAGACTCTCCAGCGGCACGCCCAGGCCGCGGCTGAGCGCCGGCAGGAAGGGATAAACCATCCGGCTGGCGGTGTTGATGACCACGCGCGCCAGGGTGGCGGTCACCAACTGCGCCCGCAGACCGGGCGCGGCCTGGACGACCTCGGGGGAGGCGTCCGTCATCGGTTGTCGATAATCGCGCGGATTTGCTCGGCCGCCCGGCCGGCGGCGTGCAGGATCAGGCCCAATTTGGCGTCGCCGGCGATGAGCAGGACCAGGGCGCTATCGGCGGTGGCCGGGAAGACTGCCACCGTGCCGCGCTCGCCGGCCATCAACACGCGCTGCAGCCCGCCCTGGTCCAGCCGGGTGAGAGTCTTTTCAGCCAGCCCCACCACCACGGCCGCCATGGCCGACACGTTCTCGCCGCCGGCCGGGGCGTGAATATCCGCGTCCCAGCCCGGCGGATAGGAGGCAATGGCCAGGCCATCGTGGGTGATGATGGCTGAGCCCCGAATTTCAGGCGCGTCGCGGTGCAAGCCAGCCAAGCTGCGGAGGAGGGCGTCAGAACGGTAGGCGATTGGCATTAGAACTCCAATAACATCGGCATTTGGATACCATGCCGGCGCGCGGCCGCAATCGCCTCGGGGTAGCCGGCGTCGGCGTGGCGGACGACGCCCATGCCGGGGTCGGTGGTGAGCACGCGCTCCAGGCGGCGGGCGGCCGCGGGCGTGCCGTCGGCGACGATTACCTGGCCGGCGTGCTGCGAATAACCAATCCCGACCCCGCCGCCGTGGTGAAACGAGACCCAGGTAGCGCCGCCCACGGCGTTGATGAGCGCGTTCAGGATCGGCCAATCACTCACGGCATCGCTGCCATCGCGCATGGCTTCGGTCTCGCGGTTGGGGCTGGCGACTGAGCCGGCATCCAGGTGGTCGCGGCCGATGACGATGGGCGCCTTAACAATCCCCTGCGCCACCAACTCGTTGAATTTTAGCCCGGCCCGCGCTCGCTCGCCATAGCCCAGCCAGCAGATGCGCGCCGGCAGTCCCTGGAATTGGATCTTCTCACGCGCCAGCCGCAGCCAGCGATGCAGGTGCTCATCGTGGGGGAAGAGCGCCAGCACGGCCTCGTCCGTGCGGTAAATATCTTCCGGGTCGCCGGAGAGCGCCACCCAGCGGAAGGGGCCCTTGCCCTCGCAAAACAGGGGGCGAATGTAGGCCGGCACGAAACCGGGATAGTCGAAGGCATGCGTCACGCCGGCGTCCAGCGCTCGCTGGCGCAGGTTGTTGCCGTAGTCGAACACCTCGGCCCCGCGCTGCTGGAAGGCCAGCATGGCTTCCACCTGGCGCGCCATGGACTGGCCCGACTGGCGGGTGTAGTCGTCCGGATCAGTTTGGCGCAACTGGCCGGCGGCCGCCAGGCTGAGGCCATGCGGCACATAGGCCAGATAGTCATGCGCCGGGGTCTGGTCGGTGACCACGTCGGGCGTCACGCCCCGCAGCACGAGCTCTGGGTAAATATCCGCCGCATTGCCGATGAGGCCAATGGAGAGCGGCCGGCCGGCCGCTTGCGCGTCTTGGGCCAGGGTCATGGCTTCTTCCAGGCTGTCCACTACCACATCCACATAGCCCGTTTCCAGCCGGCGGCGGGCACGCTCCGGGTCCACTTCCACAATGAGCGCCACGCCCTCGTTCATGGTCACGGCCAGCGGCTGCGCCCCGCCCATGCCGCCCAGCCCGGCGCTGAGCACCAGCTTACGCTTGAGCGTGCCCCAGCCGCGCTGCTGCGCCAGGGAGCCCAGCGTCTCATAGGTTCCCTGCAAGATACCCTGCGTGCCGATGTAGATCCATGAGCCGGCGGTCATCTGCCCGTACATGATCAGGCCCTTGGCGGCCAGCGCGTCGAAATGCTGCTGGGTGGCCCAGTGCGGCACCAGGTTGGAATTAGCGATCAGCACCCGGGGCGCGTCGGTGTGGGTCTTGAAGACCACCACCGGCTTGCCCGACTGCACCAACAGGGTCTCGTCGTCGTCCAGGTTTTTGAGCGTCTCCAGGATGGCGTCGAAGGCTTCCCAACTGCGCGCCGCCTGGCCGCGCCCGCCATAGACCACCAGGTCGTCCGGCCGCTCGGCCACCTCCGGGTCCAGGTTGTTCTGGAGCATGCGGTAGGCGGCCTCTTGCTGCCAGCCTTTGCAGGTAAGTGTGGGGCCGCGCGGGGCGCGAACGAGGCGAGACATAGTAGGGATTATAGGCCGGCTTGGGCGGAGCGCCAAAAGCTATTCACCGCGGAGCGCGCGGAGTCCGCGGAGAAAGAAGAGCCTGTGGCGCTATAATCGCCTCATCCCAGTTCTTACAAGGCGAACATATGGAATTATTCGAAGCCATCTTTACCCGCATGTCCATCGGCAAGGTCAAGCCGGACCCGGTGCCGCGCGCGTTGATCGAGAAAATCCTGGAGGCCGCCGCACAGGCGCCCAATCACCACAAGGTGCAGCCGTGGCGGTTTATCGTGCTCAGCGGCGCGGCCCGCGAGCGGCTGGGCGAGATTATGGCGCGCGCGCTGGTGGCGCGGCAGCCGGAGGCGCCGGCCGAGATCGTGGCCGCCGAGCGGGCCAAGCCGCTGCGCGCGCCGGTGCTGATCGCCGTCGGGGTCGACCGGCCGTCCGGGCCCAAGATCGTGGACTGGGAAAATATGTGCGCCGCGGCGGCGGCCACCGAGAATATGCTGCTGGCCGCGCACGCGCTGGGGCTGGCCGCCCAGTGGCGCACGGGGCCGGCGGCTACTGACCCGGCCGTCAAGGCCTTATTGGGCCTGGCACCCAACCAGCAATTGATCGCTTTTGTCTATCTGGGCTGGTGCATGATTGAGCCGCAGGGATACACGCGCCCGCCGGCATCGGAGCGGACAACCTGGATCGAGCGATAACCCAAAAAGCAGGCCGCGGCGGGCAGTTACCC
>JAYTFQ010000863.1:0-3201 GCA_043734225.1 Anaerolineales bacterium
CTTGACCAGTGGCAGACGCAGTTCCAGACGCATGATGGCTTCTCCTGGGTAGCGACTGACCCAGGATAGGCCAATTTCCACCAACTGCCGAACGGTCACTCCCGGATTTGGCTCTTGCCCGTCCGGGCCCAGCTGTGATATATTGCGCTTGTCGGTAGTCGATGCAATTGATCGAACCAAAAAATCTAGATCAGGCCGCGACGCCTGCCTGCGCCATGACACGCTCATGCCCAGGCGGGCGTTTTTTATTCTTACACACAACATGCTGACCACTGCTCTTGCCGGC
This sequence comes from Anaerolineales bacterium, assembly GCA_043734225.1. Classification (GTDB taxonomy): domain Bacteria; phylum Chloroflexota; class Anaerolineae; order Anaerolineales; family UBA6663; genus JAYTFQ01. Next base: position 287 of record JAYTFQ010000863.1, read on the forward strand.
GTCATGATGGCCATTTCGATGAGCGCCCCGCCCGGTCCGGTGACCATGGAGACGATCCGCCGCGGACTCGGCGGGGGGTTCCGGCCGGCGCTGTTTGTTCAATTAGGCTCTGTCATCGGCGACCTCACCTGGTGCGGACTCGCCCTGCTTGGGCTGGCGCCCCTGGCGCAAATCGGTTGGGTGCGGATCGGTCTATCGGTCGCGGGTGTGGCCTTGCTGCTCTATCTCGGCCTGACCGGCCTGCGCGACGCCTGGCTCTCGCGTACTGCGGGCCCCACGCCCGCCGCCGACCCGGCCTCCGCCCGCTCAGCGCAGGCGGGTGACGCCCAGGCCGGCGCCTTCCGAAGCGGGTTGGCCATTTCCATGGCCAACCCCATGGCCGTCGGCTATTGGCTGTCGGTTGGCGGCGCGCTCATTGCTGCCGGCGTGGCCGGCACCACCCCGCTTCAAACCGGTTCGTTTGTGGGCGGCTATCTGGGCGGCACCCTGCTGTGGTGTTTTGTTCTGGCCCTGGCCGTGCGTGGGGGGCAGCGTTTCGTGTCGCCGGCGATCTTCCGCTGGCTGACGGCCGTTTGCAGTTTGGCGCTGCTGATTTTCGGTCTGGCGCTCGCCGCCCGGCTGTTCGGTTGGGGCGGCTGAGGCTGGCGCGCGCCCGATTTGGATTGGCTGGTCGCACAAGGAGGCAGGCATGACAACAAGAGAAGGTACCAAAAGTTTGACCAACGCGCAGGATGTGATTGATTTCGCCGCCCAGCAGGGACTTAAGATCGTCGATCTGCCCGGCACCTGATAGCACTTCAGCGCCACCATCGGCGAGCTGACCCCGGACGTGTTTGCGGAAGGCATCGGCTTCGACGGCTCCAGCATCCGCGGGTACCAGGCCATCCACGAGAGCGATATGCGGTAAGATCGACCCGATGCGCCTGCGCCCGCATCTGTACGAGTTTTATCTGTATTACGACGCCTGACGTCTACGTTTGCCACAAAAGATGACCCGAAAAATTGGGTGACGCGGACCGCCGCGCCACCCAACTTTTGTGATACCCTTTGCCCATTATGCCCGCCACTTCCCGCGCCGATTGGGCGCCGTTTGAACTGATTATCTTTGACTGCGACAGCACCCTGTCCACCATCGAGGGCATTGACGAGCTGGCGCGCTGGCAGGGCCGCACCCAGCAGGTGGCCGAGCTGACCAACCGCGCCATGAACGGCGACGTGCCGCTGGAGTCCGTCTATGGCGAACGGTTGGAGCTGCTCAAGCCCACCCGCGAGCAATTGCGGCAGTTGGGCCAGCTCTATCGCCGCCATCTGCTGCCCGGCGCCGACCAGGTGATCGCCGCTCTGCAGGCCGCCGGCCGCCAGGTATTCATTGTCAGTGGCGGCCTGGCCGAAGCCGTGGTCGATTTTGGCACAGGTCTCAGTGTGCCCGCGGATCACATTCACGCCGTGGGCATGGACTATGATGAACTGAGCGGGCGCTGGTGGGAAGCCTGGCGCCACCCGCGCGGGCGCAACCCGGACGAGCGCTATCTGGCGCACGACGGCGGCCCGCTGACCATGGGCGGCGGCAAAATTGGCATCATCCAGGCAATTCGCGCCCGCCATCGCGGCCGGGCCATGCTCATCGGCGATGGCAGCTCCGATCTGGAAGCCGGCGTGGCGGTGGATCTGTTTGTCGGTTTTGGCGGTGTGGTGGCGCGCGCGAAAGTGGCGGCCGCCGCGGAGATATTTGTTCGTGCCGCCGACCTTTCGCCCATCCTGCCGCTGGCGCTCGGCCGCGGTGTGCTGCCCGAGGCCTTTGCCGGGCTGTATCAGTCCGGTCTCGAGGCGCTGGCCGGCGGCCAGGTGGTTTTTCAAAACTCGCCGCTGCGCGACGCGCTGCTGCGCCGCCTGACCGCTGCCTAGCGACCTCCCCCCCAAAAAACAATGACCAACACAACCTGGCGGATTCTGGCCGCCGATGAAATCTTGCCCGAGGGCCTGGCGCTGCTGCGGCGGGCGCCGGGTGTGCAGGTGGATGACTTGCGCCTAACCCGCGACGAGTTAGCGGCCCGTGTGGGCGATTACGATGCGCTGATCGTCCGCTCCGGCACGGCCATCGACCGCGATCTTCTTGACCGCGGCAGCCGGCTGCGCGTGGTCGGCCGGGCCGGACTGGCGTTCGACAACATAGATGTGGCCGCCGCCACCGAGCTGGGTATCATGGTCTTGAACACGCCCGATGCCTACAGCCTGGCCGCCGCCGAACACACTCTGGCTCTGCTGTTGGCGCTTTGCCGCCACATCGCCGCGGCCGATGCCTCCGTGCGCGCCGGCGCCTGGGAGCGCGATCGGTTCCTGGGCAGCCAGCTTTCGGGCAAAGTGCTCGGCCTGGTGGGACTGGGCAATGTGGGCAAGTTGGTGGCCCGGCGGGCGGCGGCCTTTGGCATGGCGCTGCTGGCGTATGACCCATACGCCAGCGAGCTGGAGGCGCGTGACCTGCACGTCACCCTGGCGCCGCTGGATGAAGTTCTAGCCCAGGCCGACTTCCTGAGCTTGCATTCCGCCCTGACCGACGAAACCCGCCAGTTGCTCGGCGCCAATGAGCTGGCGCGCATGAAACCCGGCGCGTGTCTGGTCAATTGCGCGCGCGGCGAGCTGGTCGATGAGGCCGCCCTGGCGGCGGCGCTGACTTCCGGCCACCTGGCTGGCGCGGCGCTGGACGTGTTCAGCCCTGAGCCGCCGTCCGGCAGCCCCCTGCTCCATCTGCCCAATGTCGTGCTCACGCCGCATCTGGGCGCCAGCACGCGCGAGGCCCAGCGCGATGTCTCGCTCCAGGTGGCCACCGGCGTGTTGGAAGCGTTGCAGGGCACTGGCTATCGGCATGTGGTCAATCTGCCGTTTGTGGCTGGCGACGATTTTGCGCGTACCCGACC
>JAYTFQ010000864.1:0-1656 GCA_043734225.1 Anaerolineales bacterium
CTTGACCAGTGGCAGACGCAGTTCCAGACGCATGATGGCTTCTCCTGGGTAGCGACTGACCCAGGATAGGCCAATTTCCACCAACTGCCGAACGGTCACAGCTCGCCCCGCCTATTGATTTTGGGTAAAACCTCCACATTGACAGACGCGCCCTCGCCCTCGACAATGCTCCCTGGCCACCGCACCCCATCCGGCCACTATCGAGGACCGCTCTTGGACGAAACCGAAGCGCCTGCTCTGCAGGCCACCAATCTCAGCCACGCCTACGCCAGCTATCAGGTGGTGGCGCCCACCGATCTTACCCTGCGCGCCGGCGAGGTGGTCACCCTGCATGGCGCCAACGGCGCCGGCAAATCCACGCTGCTGCTGTGCCTGGCCGGGCTGCTGCGCCCTTCCACCGGCGAAGTGCTGGCCTGCGGCCACGACCTATATGAAGAAGAGCCGGCCGCCAAGCGCTGCCTGGCCTTTGTGCCCGACGTGCCGCGCTTCTATCTGGAGCTGACCACCTGGGAGCACCTGCGCTTTATCGCCCTGGCCCACAAGGCCATGGACGATTTTGACGCGCGCGCCGAGCGCTGGCTGCGCGACTTTGGCCTGTGGGATGTCAAAGATATGTTCCCGCATCACTTCTCGCGCGGCATGCGCCTGAAGCTGGGGCTGCTGGTCGCCTTCATCCGGCCGTTCAAAGTGCTGCTGCTCGACGAGCCCACCTCCGCCCTGGACGACGCCAGCACCCAGTTGGTGGCCCATCACCTGGGCGAGCTGCGCGCGCAGGGCGCCGCCATCCTGGTGGCCACCCACGACGCCGACATGCGCCGGAAATTGGCCGACCGCTCGCTGACCCTGGCCGACGGCGCGCTGTCGCCGAGCAAATGACGAACCCGGTCTGGACGCTCTACACCCGCCGCTTTGGTCAGCGCCTGGGCTACTGGCTCTCGGCGCTCGGCCTCAACTGGCGCGACACCTCCACCTCCAACCGCCTGTATATGGTGTACTTCTTCGCCTTCTGGGCGGTGTGGGCGGTGGCCGTCTTCGCGCTGCTGGGCGGCTGGCTGTCCGCCATCCTCAACCTGGCCGCCAAGGCCGCTTCGCCGTCGGAAGTGGCGCTGGGCCTGGCCGAGCTCAGCCTGGTGGGCTGGGGGCTGTACAGCCTGTGGCGCGCCAGCCGACGCAGCCCGTTTGTTTTCACCGAAGAAGACGCGCACCTGGTGTGCATGACCCCCGTCAGCCGTCCGGGCGTGGCGCTGGCGCTGTTCCTGTTGAACTGGTACGAGGCCGCCTTCCCGTTTGCCTTCGGCACCATCGCGGTGTGCTTCGGCGTGGTGCAGGCCCAGCACACCGGCACCTTCGCCCCCGAGCAAATCTTCGATTACCTGTGGTATTCGCTGCGCGGGGTGACCCTGATGATCCCGCTGCACCTGGGCATCCAGGCGCTGGCATGGACCGTGGGCGCGCTGCGCCTGCGCGGCCGGCAGGATTACCCCGCCCTGCGCTGGGCGGCGCCGGCCGTGGGAGCCGTGCTCATCCTCACCCCCCTCAGCCTGCCCAGCACGGCCGCGCCGCTGGCCCGGCTGCTGACGCAGTTGTGGCTGTGGCCGCTCAACACCGCGCTGGCCGCCGGCTTTGGCCCAGGCGGCGGCTGGGGGCTGGCCGCGC
>JAYTFQ010000865.1:0-4707 GCA_043734225.1 Anaerolineales bacterium
CTTCGACCAAAACATCTTTGATTTCCAGGATGACGAGCGCTCTCGAATCGAGGAGGTGCCTACTGCAGATGACCCGTGTCCATTCAGCCAGCTGTAACCCATTGCGCTGACCCAGGAGAGAGAATTATGAAGCAGAGAAGTTTGTTCATTGCCCTGTCCCACATCATGATTGGCAGTGTGCTGTTGGGGGCTTGCGCCGCCCCGGCAGCCACTCCCGCCAGCACCGTCGCGCCCGCGCCCACGGCCGTGGTCTTCCCGACCGCGACGACCGCTGCCCCCACTGCGGCCCCGACCGCCGCGCCCACCACGGCCGCGGCGACCGCGGCGCCGGCAACCGAGGCGCCGACCGCCGCCCCCGCTGGCCCCACCAAGGGCGGCACCCTAACCATCGTTGATAATGTTGACTACTCCACGCTGGATCCGTTCAAGCAGACCTGGACCAACCCCGCGCTTGGCTTCGAGTTCGACGGCCTGATCGTGTATAAGACCGACTACAGCGGGTTCACGCCTAACTTGGCTGAAAGCTGGACGGTCTCGGCGGACAAGCTGTCCGTGACGTTCAAGCTGCGCCAGGGCATCAAGTTCCACGACGGCACGCCGTTCGATGCTGCCGCGGTTGTGTGGAACATCAAGCGCAACATCGACAAGACGGTTGCCTCCGTGGCCTGCGATGTGTTGTGCGGCCTGGTTACGGACGCGGTCGCGGTGGATGACCACACCGTCACCCTTAAGTTGTCCGCGCCGTCCGCGGCGCTGTTCGACGCTCTGCCCGTCATGGTGTCGCCGACCACCTTTGAAAAGGTGGGCGCCGACAACTTTGGCCAGAATCCCCAGGGCGCCGGCACCGGGCCATATATGGTGACCGAACAGGTCGCCAACGATCACCGCACCCTTAAGCGCAACCCCGATTACGCCTGGGCGCCGACGTACTACGACAACAAGGGCGCGGCGTACCCGGAAACCGTGGTCGTCAAGCAGTTGTCCGACGAGGCCACCACCTTCGCCGCCTTGCAGACCGGGCAGGTTCAGGTGGCGCCGCTCGCCCCCCAGTTCTTGGATCAGGCCCGCAAAGATCCAAACATCACCGTGGTGCAGGGTTTGGACAACGGCATACAGTACATCGGCTTCAACACTCAGTTCCCGCCCTTCGACAACAAGAACGTCCGCCAGGCCATCGGCTACGCCATCAACCGCGACGAGCTGGTAAAGGTGGGCTGGAACGGCGAGGCCGATCCGCTCTACGGCCCGCTCTCGCCCTCCCAATTCGGCTACAGCCAGGCCGCCGAGACCGAGGCCCGCAAGCAAGCCTTCAATACCGACACCGCCAAGAACATGCTGGCGGCCGAAGGCTGGGTGCCCGGCAGCGACGGCACGCTGGCCAAGGGCGGCAAGAAGCTGGAAATCCGCTTCATCCTGCCGCCGGATGATCGCTCCAAGCGGCTGGCCGAGACGATCCAATCTCAATTGGCCGACATCGGCATCAAGCTCACGTTGGCGCCGGAGGAAATTGCGGCCCTGAAGGATGAGACCAAGAAGGGCACGCACCAGATGTTCCTGCTCTACATGAGCCTGCCCGACCCGCGCATCCTGTGCTTCCAGTTCTGCTCAGCGAACATCAACGGCACCGACCGCACGCGCTTCAAGAACGACGCGCTGGACAAGGCGCTGGCGGCCATGAACGCCGAGGTGGATCCGGAGAAGCGCAAGGCACTGGTAGAAGCCGCTGAACTGATCATCATCGATCAGCGGCCCGAAATCCCCTTTGCGGTGCAGCACACGTTTGCGGCCTACCGCAAGGACCAGGTGGGTGGCATGAAGTTTGATGCGATCGGCGTTGCGTTATATATGGACGCCTATCTGTTGAAACCCTAGTCACCGGGTAATGTGGGCGGGGACGTCAGTCCCCGCCCACACCCCTCGGGGCGCGCCGATGATCAACTACATCGTTCGCCGGCTGCTGCTGGCCTTCCCGCTGGTGCTGGCGCTGGTCACCGTGGTCTTCGTGCTGCTGCGCACCCTGGTGCCGGGCGACCCGGCCCTGATCCTGGCGGGCGAGACCGCCACGCTGGATCGCATCCAGCAGATCCGTGTCCAGCAGGGCCTGGATAAGCCCTTGTACGCGCAGTACGGCATTTACCTGCTGCACGTGGCGCAGGGCGACCTGGGCCGCTCCAGCATCACCTACCAGCCGGTCACGGACCGCATCCGCGAAGCCCTGCCGGTGACGCTGGCCTTGACCAGCACCTGCTTTGTGTACATCATGCTGCTCGGGCTGTTGATCGGCGTCGCCACCGCCTACTGGCAGGACACCTGGCTCGACAATCTGCTGCGAGTCCTGTCTGTGTTCAGCGCCTCCACGCCCACCTTCTGGCTGGGCCTGATGCTCATGCTGCTGTTCTCCGTGCGATTGGGCTGGCTGCCGGTGATCAGCGACCTCTCGCTGCGCGGGCTGATCTTGCCCACCCTGACGCTCGCCACCGGCGGGGCCGCCGGGCTGGGCCGGCTGGTGCGCGCCAACATGCTCGACGTGCTCTCCAGCGATTACATCCGCGCCGCCCGCGCTAAGGGCGCGCGCGAAGTGTCGGTGGTGCTGAACCACGCGCTGCGCAACGTGCTGATCCCCGTGGTCACTATCGCCGGGTTCACCATCGGCGACCTGCTGGGCGGCGCCGTCATCACCGAGAGCATCTTTGGCATGAGCGGCCTGGGCACGCTGGCCATCAAGGCCATCTTGACGCGCGACTACGCCGTTATCCAGGGCGACGTGCTCTTCATCTGCGTCGTCTATCTAATGGCCAACCTGTTGGCGGACGTGACCTATGCGTTTGTCGATCCCCGCATCCGGCTCCAATAAGTCCCCGTTCAAGGCCCGGGAGATCGTCTCCCGCAGCGTCTGGTCGCTGGCCATTGAGCGCTTTTCTTACAACCGCCTGGCGCTGGCCGGCCTGGCGCTAATGGCCGTGCTGATCTTGCTGTCGATTTTCGCCAGTCTGCTGGCGCCCTACGACCCAATCAAGCGCAATGTCAGCGAGGCCATGCGGGGCCCCTCGCCCCGACATTGGCTCGGCACCGACCCGCTGGGCCGCGACGAGCTCACCCGCGTCCTCTACGGCGGACGCCTGTCCTTGTACGTGGGCCTGGCCTCGGTGATCCTGAGCATGGCCTTCGGCGTGCCCATCGGCCTGCTCTCGGGCTATTTTGGGGGCTGGGTAGACGGCGCCCTGATGCGCATCGTCGACCTGATCCTGGCATTTCCGGGCATCATTTTCGCCATCTGGCTGGTGGCTATGCTCGGGCCGGGCGTCAACCAGGTGATCCTGGCTAACGCCCTGTTCAACATGCCCGGCTTCGCCCGCATCATCCGCGGCAACGTGCTCACTATGAAGGACGCCGATTATGTGCTGGCAGCGCGTGGACTGGGCGCCGGCGACTTGAGCATCCTGGTCACCCATATTTTGCCCAACGTCATTGCGCCCATTGTGGTGCTGGCCAGCCTGACCGTCTCCAGCGCCGTGCTCACCGCCGCCAGCCTCAGCTTCCTGGGTCTGGGTTCGCAACCGCCCACGCCGGAGTGGGGGGCCATGCTCTCCGATGGCCGCCCCTTCATGCAAAGCGCCTGGTGGCTGGCGCTGTTCCCGGGCATCATGCTCACCCTGACCGTGCTGGCGAGCAACATCGTCGGCGATGGCCTGCGCGACGCCCTCGACCCGCGCAAGGTTATGAAGCGCCTGCCAGGCTGAGCATGCCGGAGATCACACACGCCCTCAGCGGGGAAGCGGGTGGCCGCCTGGAATTTGTGGTGCCCGAGGTCCGTGGACATCAGATTGTTGCTGTTGAGTTTGGAGATTACCAACGATGACGGATACAACCCTGACCGGCAGCTTGACCCAGGAGCAGGTGGCTTTCTACCACACCGAAGGCTACCTCGTCATCCCGCGCCTGCTGACCGAAGCGGACCTGGCGCCGGCGATCGAGTCGATCACCGAAAAAGTGGCGCAGATCGCCGATGACCTGGCGGCCGACGGCCTGATCATCGACAAGCTGGAAGACTGGCCCTTCAAGACCCGCCTGGCGGGCCTGTTCGCCGACCTGACCGACGCGCATTTTCTGAAATATGGCCGCAGTTGGCGCGACCGGCTGCCGGGCTATTACCGCTTGATGATGAACCCCAAGATCCTGGACACGGTTGAGTCGCTGATCGGCGGCGAGCTCTTCGCCAATCCGGTCTACAACACGCGTCCCAAGGTGCCCAAGGTGGCCGCCGGGCAGGTGCCCTGGCACCAGGACAAATCCTATTGGCCGGACGCCAACGCCAACCCGGTGATCACGGTCTGGATTCCGTTCGTGGACGCGGATTTGGAGAACGGCTGCCTGCACATCATGCCGCGCACGCACACCCGGCAGCTCGAAACCTGGCATCGCGAGCAGTACACCAGCACCCAATACACCGAGATCGACGACGAGTACGTGCGCGGCGGGCGGGTGGTGCCGCTGCCGCTGGAGACGGGCGGGGCGATCCTGTTCAACGACCGCTGCATCCACATGTCCACCGCCAACAACTCCAACCATGTGCGCTGGAGCGTGGACCTGCGCTACCAGCCCACCGACCAGGACCGCATGGCCAAGAAAGGCGCCGGCTTCCTGGCCCGCAGCCGCGCCCATCCCGAGCGCGTGGCGACTGAAGCCGATTGGCTGGCCGAGCGGCCG
>JAYTFQ010000866.1:0-7086 GCA_043734225.1 Anaerolineales bacterium
TTTTCTTCTTGGGAAAGCGGCTGAGCACCACGGCGGGCTCGGGCAGGACCACTTTGTCGCCGGGCTTGAGGGCCTTGCGCGGCTTTTCCGGCTTGTCGGAGGCGGATTGGAAGACGGCGATGGGCGTGCCCTCGACGGTGTACTTCAACTCGAGATAGGCCTGGCCCAGGCGGTAACCCTCGGCATCCAGTGAGCAACTGGTGACCTGGCCGATGACGCGGCCCTTGTCGTCCAGCACGGGGTCGCCATAGTGCGCCATGCGGCCGCTCTTGGCGCTGAAGCGGAAGCGGGCAATCTCGCCCGGGCGCTTGTGCTCCTGCTCGATGAAGGCCCGCCGGCCCACGAACCAGGGCTTGTAGGTTTTGACGTAGCTCTCGAAGCCGGCATCGCCCACGCCCAGCGCGGCGGCGCCGGCCATCTCTTCGCCATACAGCGGCAGGCCGGCCTCGGTGCGCAGCGAGTCGCGCGCGGCCAGCCCGCACGGCTTCAGGCCGAGCGGCGCGCCAGCGGCCAGCAGCGCGTTCCACAGTTCCACGGCCCGGTCGGGGTGGACGAACAGCTCGAAGCCCATCGTCTCGCCGGTGTAGCCGGTGCGGGCGGCGATCAGGTCGAAGCCGCCGATCATGGCGTCGCACAGCTCGGTGCGCTTGAGGGCCTTGACGCGCTGGGTGGTGGCCGGGTCCGCGCCCAGCGCCAGCAGGATGTCGCGCGCCTTGGGGCCTTGCAGGGCGATGTCCACGCGCATGTCGCCATTGGATGACGGGTGGCGCAGGTCGCGCAGCTTCAGCCCGCCCCGGCCGGGCGCCCTGGCCCACGGCCGGTCAAAGTCCAGCAGCACCTCGCCCTTGAGCACCGCCGTCACCCAGGCCCAGTCCTTGTCGTCGTTGCTGGCGTTCACCACAAACAGATACTTCTCCGGCGCGCGGCAGTAGACGTAGCAGTCATCGTGCACGCTGCCATTGGGGGCCAGGATTTGGGCATACATGCTCTCGCCCGGCTTGAGCGACGAAACTTCGTTGGTGACCAAGCCATCCAGGAAGGCGGCGGCGCTGGGGCCGACCGCTTCCCACACGCCCATGTGGCTGACGTCGAACAGGCCGGCAGCCTGGCGGGTGGCCAGATGCTCTTCTAGCACGCCGGTGTACTGCACCGGCATCTCCCAGCCGGCGAAAGGCACCATGCGCCCGCCGAGGGCCTTGTGCGTGTCGTACAGCGCGGTGCGGCGCAGCGGGGCGTTCGGGTCCGGCCGCCACTGGAACTCCGGCAGGGCTTCAGGCGCGTCGATGGCCCAGCGCGAGGCGCCGATGAACCAGGGCTTGTCGTCGGCGACCTCGGGGCCGCTTTTCGGCAGCTCGGCCTGACCGCCGGCCTCGCGCACGGACACCGGCCCGGGCAGCTTGCGCAGCGGGTCGGCCGGGTCGAAGCTGACAAAGCCATCCGATAGGTCGCGCAGCCAGGTGAGCACCAGGCTGGCCTGGCTGGCCGGCACCGTCAGGCGCAAGCCGCCGGCGGGCACATTTTCAAGCGTGCCCTCCACCTGCCCGCGCGGGGTGTAGAGCTGAGTGGCCTGGCACTGGCCGGGGCGCAGCGCATACACGTCGCTTGTGACGGCCCAATTCAAAAACTCGGCCGCGCGCTCGCCGGTCACTCCGATCTGGATGTAGGGCACCGCGGCGGTGGGCGCGTCGTCGATGTAGTAAAAGTGAGGGTAGCCGTGCGTCGTCGGCTCATAGTCGATGCCGGCCTGGGCGGCCAGCGCGCGCACCTTGAGTTTGGCGTCGTTGAAGGCCTCGAAATCTATCCTGGCGCGGAACAGATCGCCCTTGCGGCCGGGATACTTGAACGGCTGGCAGGCGCGCAGCACCTGGACCATGGCGGCGGCCAGCGCGTCGATCTCCGGCTCCTTGAAGCCGCGCTGGGTGATCCAGGGTGTGCCCAGCCGCAAGCCGGAGGGGTTGGCGGCCGAGAGATCGCCGGGGATGGTGTTGCGGTTGGTAACCACCCCGGCCAGGTCCAGCAGGCGGGCGGCCATGTCGCCCATCAGCGGGGTGCCGTCCGGCCCGGTGACGGACTTGCAGTCCACGTTGAACAGGTGGCTCTCAGTGCCGCCGAAGGGGATGGTGAAGCCGTGCGCGGCGAACTGCTCGGCGAAGCGGACGGCGTTCTTGACGGTCTGGGCCTGCAGCGCCTTGAATTGCGGCGTGGCGGCCAGCTTGAAGGCCACTGCCAGCGCGGCGAAGACGTTGACGTGCGGGCCGCCCTGCTCGCCAGGGAACACTGCCCGGTCGATCTTGCGCGCCAGGGCGGCGTCGGTGGTGAGGATGCAGGCGCCGCGCGGGCCGCCCAGGGTTTTGTGGGTGGTAAACGTCACCACGTGGGCGATGCCGACCGGGTTGGGGTAAACGCCGGCGGCGATCAGCCCGGCCACGTGGGCCATATCGGCCATCAGGTAAGCGCCGACGCTGTCGGCGATCTGGCGGAAGCGCTTGAAATCCGCTGCCCACGGATAAGACGAGTAGCCCACGATGATCATCTTGGGCTTGGTCTCTTTGGCCAGCCGCTCCACCTCGTCCATGTCGATGTGCTGGGTGACCGGGTCGATGGTGTAGGGCACGATCTTGTACAGCTTGCCCGAGCGGTTGGCCGGCGAGCCGTGCGTCAGGTGGCCGCCAAAGAGCAGGTTCATGCCCATGACCGTGTCGCCGGGGCTGACCAGCGCGGAATAGACGGCGTTGTTGGCCGGCGCGCCTGAGAGGGCCTGCACGTTGACGTAGACCTGATCCGGGCTGAAGCCGTTGGCGGCGAACAGCTCGGCGCAGCGCCGGCGGGCCAGGCTCTCGGCCACGTCGGCGTATTCCACGCCCTTGTAGTAGCGCGGGTCGCTGTAGCGCCGGAAGTGCGCCAGGCGCGCGTCGTAATCCAGCAGCTCGGCCTCGGGCATGGCGCGGGTCTCGTCGTCGGGGTAACCCTCGGCGTAAATGTTTTGGAAGCTGGCGCTGAGCGCCTCGCGCACGGCTTGCGGCGCGGTCGACTCGGAGGCGATGAGGATGAGCTTGCGGTACTGGCGCTCGGCCTCGAGCTGGATCAGATCGGAGACATCCGAGTCAACATCGCTGAGCGCGCCGCGGAAGAGGTAATCGGTCATGAGGCGTCCTTAAGAGCTAGTGTGGGAGTGTGGGAGAGAAAAGACTCGTCAACGGATGTAACGGATAAAAGGGATAACACGGACACTTGCACCTGCGCTGCGAGTGCAGGTGTAGAACGAATGGTAAGAGCGATGCCGGATAAGCAGGTCAGCCGACAGTATTATTAACCAGGCATACTGTTACCCTGAGTAACCAAGCTGCACGTGCAGCGTGTTGCAACATGAGAAACCGGCTCGTGTAGCCTGCTATGACTGTCACCCTGAGTAAACATGCCGCGCGCGCGTTGCGTGTTTCGACGCAAGAAACTTAGCTTGCGTTGGCTGTCTACCCTGAGCGCGAATGTGCTGCTCCGGAGCTCACATCTTGGTCGCGCGCGACGCGAAGCGCCCCGCAGGGGATGGGCCTCCCGACATGTCCTTCATGACTGGCAGTTTCTGAGCAGCGCGCATGCGCTGGATCGCTCGACACATCACGGCGGCGCGCGACGCGAAGCGCCCCGTAGGGGATAAGCCTCCCGTCCGGCGTTGGGCGGAACAGCCCGGTACGGCAAGCGCCAGAGTCATTCTAGGCGCGGGGGGAGGGTTAGTCAAGAAATGAAGGACGGGGTTGAGGAATGTTCCACGTCAGGCAAACGTCGGAGATACATTCCCAGCCGAAACGCGCGTGCTATACTTGGCCAAAATATGCACCGAGGTGAGCCGTGACCCAGGGCACTGTCAGTATCGAAATTCCAGACAACCTGTTCAGGCAACTCCAGCGCCGGGCGGACTTGATGCACCGGCCCGTCGAGGAGTTGGTGATCCAGACCCTGGAGGCCGGCGCGCCTGCCGTGGATAATTTGCCCACCGACCTGGCGGCCGAATTGGAGGCCATGGCCAATTTTAGCGACGACGCTTTGTGGGCTGCTACCCGGCCCGCCATCTCAGCCGCGGAGCGCTCGCGACTGGAGCAGCTCAATCATCTGGCTGGCGACCGTCCGCTCAGCCAGACCGAGACGGCCGAACAATCCGAGTTATTGGCCGCCTGGCTCCGGTCTCTCGCCCGGCGCGCGCATGCCTTCTCCATTCTGCAATTGCGCGGCCACCCCCTGCCCGGCCCTGAACAACTCCAAGCCGAATTGGATGAGGCCGATTAGTGCCCTCGCGTATTTCAAAACCGCTGCGCGCCAGCGTGCGTGCACGCGCTGCGGATCGCTGTGAATATTGCCAATCGGCGGAAGTTTTTTGCGGCTACGTTTTTGAAGTTGATCACATTCTCCCAGCGATTGCCGGTGGGCAGACAGCCGACGTCAACTTAGCGCTGGCCTGCAGCAGTTGCAATGGCCACAAGGCTGCCCGCGTTGAAGCGTTGGATCCAGAATCAAATCGGAGTGTGCTGATATTCAATCCTCGAAGCGACATGTGGGCGGACCACTTCCGTTGGAGCGGCGACGGAACGCAAGTTATCGGGCGCATTGATACCGGCCGCGCCTCGGTCGACGCCCTGCGCATGAACAACCCCGCGATTGTTTTTGCGCGCGCCTTCTGGGTTAAATACGGGCTGCACCCACCCAAACTGCAGTCAGAGGCTTAGTTCTGTCAGGCGCCATGGCGACGCTTGATAATTCGTCATTGTCAGCCAAGCGCACAGCGTGCTAATGCCGCCCTTGGCGTTCGATTTCAGCAGCCTGTTGATCCGCTAGTCATGGCGGGCTTGAGGCGACAGCGTGCGCGACGACGAGCGGGTCGACTGGACCATCAATGGCATTCACGTTGCTCAGAAACTGAAGTGACTGCCCACATAACTACCTATTTTCCGCTACCCCTCGGCAAGGGTTTGCAGGGCGGGTAGGCCCAGAATATCCCAGATCTTTTTCTGCAACGGATCCAAGGTAGACAAATGCCAGAGCTTTTCCCGGCCGCGCTGGCCGCGAACAATAACCACCGCGTAGGTGGCGAACACCTCGAGCAAGGCTTTCGCCGTTGGGTAGGCATCGTCTCGTTTTTCAGGGCGCAGGCCAGTCAACGGTTTGCCGGTCTTGGCGATCCAGCGCCGGACTTGTTGTTCCAGCAGACTGGCGACCAGGACGGCGAGCATGATCAACAAAGTCAGTCCGGCAATCCGCTTGGGCTGGTGCAGCCACATCGGGCGGATTTGCACCGGGCTCTTGATGAAATCGATCACTTGCTCCGTTTGCACGTGTTCTTTGTAGTTGATCATGGCCGCCGGCGCCGTGAGTTGCGTAGCCGGCACATTGGTGCACAACAAGGCGACCCCATCGCGTTGAGCGTCGGCCGCCACCTGGCTTTGCTCCACATCCCAGGTCAAGTGCCAGGCTTGATCCTGATCGGTGCCCCGCAAGGTGTAGGTCAAATACGGCGCGGCATGGGCTTTCTCCAAGACCGGGGCGATTTGCGCTTCGATCACCGCGCGCTGCTTATAGCGATACTTGCCCAGCAAACCGGCCAGGCGCCGCAGCGCGGCTTCGCCGGCCTCGCGCAGCGTGGCTTTGGCCCGCTGCTGGGCATCTCGCGCCGCTTTCTCGCTCGACCAACTAAACACCCAGCGGACCGGGTAGGCCTGCCCAGTGGCCTCATCCCTGAGCGTATGCGCCACTTCGTAGACCCGATAAGTGGGTCGCGCGGCCTCGGGTTTCCGGGCGTCTTGGCGGCTGACATACGGCACCGGCACCCAGGCCGCCGACCGCGCCTGCAATGGCGGCTGAATGTCCCGCCAGACCGCCTGCGCCGTCTCGGTCCACGGATGAGCCCCCAGGAAGCGCTGGCCATCCCGACAAAAGCTGAGCATGGTCGCCTGATTGCAGAGTTTGCGGTCACCGACAATGACCGCGTTGTCGGGCGCCAACATCCACCGGCGCAATTCCGTCATGTCCGCCAGATAGACCCCATCGTCGGTCTGGTTTCCATCCCACGGCCGATAGTAAACCGGCACCCGCCCGCTGGTGATCAGGCTCAAGACCAATTGCACCTTGTCGCGCTGCCCATCCTTGTTGTAGCCTCGCAGAGCGAGCAGCCGCGGGATACGCTCGCCCCCCGGCAACGGCTCGCCCTGTGCATCGGTGTAGTCGCCTTCAAAATACACACTGGTGGTGTCTTCGTGCAGCCACTCCCAATCCAGTTTAAAACGCCGCTGGGCTTCCTTCAATATGCCCAGCCAAATCGGCACCTGGTGCGTCCCCAGTTGGTCCATCAGCGCCCCCAGACGATCATCATCCAGCGCTTCCGCCGGGACCCCAAACACCCGATCCAATCCGTGTTTGGCCGCCCACGGCCCCAGTTTGTACAAGGGCGCTGGTTGAAACGTCATCCGATTCGCAATCACGATTTGGGCCAACGCGCCATAGGTTGTCTCAATCTCCGGTTGGTAGGGCAAGACCTTGTCGATGATCTCCGTCACGCGCAGGCGGTGCAGCAACCCTTTGATCAAGTAGGCCGCCCCAACCACGACCGGTTGGTACGTGTCCGAAATTGTGACTTTGCTTGGCATGGCAAACCCTCGTCAAAGGCGAAAAGTTTGCCAAGCCTATCATCAAACCCCTTTCAGGGGGTAGCGAAAAATGGGTAGCAAGTTAAGTTCAGCCGGACAGTGGGGAAATACATGTTTCGCATAGGCAGCAGCGGTGTATCGCCCGCCACGCGCTGGGCCGAGCCCAGAATAGCGGCGGCGATGGGTGTATAAAGACTGTGGTGGGCGGATTGGGCGCCAGGCGTGGCGGGGATTGAACAGGCAGCGGGGACTCGATGCGCGACGACGAGCGGGTGGATTGGACGATGAGCGATGCGCCGCCGGCCGGCGAGGCGCCGACCGATGCGCCGCTGCCCGGCTTGCCGGCCCGGCGCCCCACTCCGCCGCGCCGGCCGCTCTCACGTCGAACATGGCTGGTGGTGGGGGCGCTGCCGGTGCTGGCGCTGCTGTTTACGGCCGTCTATGCCCGCCTGGA
>JAYTFQ010000867.1:0-3159 GCA_043734225.1 Anaerolineales bacterium
CGGCCCCGGCCCGTCCTTGGCCGCGGCCACCAGCGCCGAATTCATTCAGTTGGCTCCGCATGCTCTGCGTGCTCTGCTTGCACGACTGGCCGCGGCCCGCCCCCGGCTGCCAGCCAACAGCCGCGAAACTGCGAAGCGTCCCATTGGGATCCATTCGCCAGGCCAACCGGCCCAATGGCCTGTGTGCGTCTTAGCGGCTGGGATGCGCCAGCGCCGCGATCAGCGCCGGCAGAACGGTTTTTGGATCGGCCACGAAACCCAGATCGGCCACTTTGAAAATGGGCGCCAGCGGATTGGCATGAATCGCGATCACCTGGCGGGCACCAGTGATGGCGGCGTTGTGGATCGTGTCACCCGCGATGCCTATGGCCACATATATATCCGGCGCGACCTCCTGGCCGGTCACGCCCACTTCGTGCGCCTCGTCCACCCAACCCAGGTCGCGCGCCGATTGGTCGCCGGCCAGTTCCGCGCCCAGCGCCTGCGCCAGTTGCTCGGCCAGAACGAAGCCGGCCTGGTCGTGCAGGCCGCGTCCCGCTGAGACAATGCTGCGCGCCTTCGTGAGCGGCCGCCAGGCCGGCGGCTGGTAGGCGGCCGGACCCAGGTCGCGCCCGCGCGGCGTGGGCGCTGGCAGGTCGGAGGTAATCACCTCGCCCAAACGAGAAGGGTCCGCCAGATGCGCCGTGAGCCGGTCGGTATTGAGCGTGGCGATCTTGGTCGACGAGGTGACCGCCAGGTCGAGAAAATACTCGCCGGCATAAACCGGGTGGGCGCCCAGCAGCGCGCGCGAGTCTGGCTCAACGCTGACGGATCCGGGCACGTCCGTGATCAGCCCGGCGTGCAGCGTTTGGGCCAGGGCAGCCGCCAGGGCGTTGTGCGCGGACGACAGCAGCACGAACTCTGGCTGCTGCTTTGCCAGGTAGCCTGCCGGGTCATGTGTGACGTGCACGCGATCGGCCCCGGCGGCGATGGCGGGCGGCGCCGCGTCCTCGCCGGCCACCACGGCGTGCACGTAACAGCCCAGGCCATCTGCCAGGCGGCGCGCTTCGCTCACCAGGGTCAGCTCGGCGGCGCTGGCAGCCGCAAGCGGCAGCAGCACCCACACATCGGCGGCCGTGGTGGCGCCCAGGTCTTCGCCCAATAGTGCGGAGAGATCAGACAGGTCCATGGTGGGTTACCTTTGGCGCAGCGCTAGCGCGATCTGACGAATGGCGTCGTCGCCCTCGGCCAGCTGGCCGAGGGTGCGCTCGGGCGGGAACGATTCGCCGCGCGGCCGGGACACCGGGGCAAGGTCAGCCGGGTCGAGAGCAAGTTCAGACAGGGTGAGTGTTTGCACGGCGTCGGCATCGGTGAACACTTGCATAATGGCCATGGCCGCGGCAAAGCGCGGCTGGTTGCAGTCGCGCGCCATGCCGGCTACGGCGGGCTGCTCCGCGGCCTGCCAGCGATAAGCGCCGGTCTCGGCCACGGTCATTCGCAGGCCGCCTGCCAGCGCCGAGACCTGCCACACGCTGTCCACAAAATGCCAGTCGAGCGCCGCGGCCAGCCGCGCAGCCACCTGGGCCATATCCGAGTCCAGCACCTCGCTGCCCATCAGCACCAGTTCGACGCCGCCGAGATGGCCAACGAGCGCCTGCAGTACGCGCGTTACGCCGGCCGCATCCAGCCCGGCCGGGGCCTGCACGCACACGGCGCGCTGAGCGCCCATGGCGCGCGCCATTTGCAGCGCCTCGCGCGCCGCCGGCCCGCCCAGCGCCGCGACGGTGACCGTATCCTCTGCTCCGGCCAGCGCCAGGGCGGCTTCCAGCGCGTTGCGGTCAGCCGGGTTGACGATGAAGCGCTGGCGATTGATAAAGACTTTTTGCGCCTTGCGGTTGACGGTGAAACCGGTGTGATCGAGCACCGAGCGCAGCAGGACGAGGATGTTCATGGCCGAATGCGCACTCCAATCTCTTGCAGCAGCTCGCTGGCGATGACGATGCGCTGGATTTCGTTAGTGCCCTCGAAGATTTCGGCGATGCGCGCGTCGCGCCACCCGCGCTCCAGGTGAAAATCGCGCGAGATGCCCAGCGCCCCGTGGATTTGCACGGCCCGATCGATGCAGCGGCTGGCCGTTTCCGAGCCCAGCAGCTTGCACATGCCGGCCTCGCGCACGAACGGCTGGCCGGTTTCCACCAGCCAGGCTGTGCGGTAGACCAGCGAGCGCAGCGCCTCGATCTCGGTGGCCATATCGGCCAGCTTGAACTGGATGCTCTGCATCTGGGCAATCGGCCGTCCGAACTGGCTGCGGGCCTTCACCCAGCGCAGCGAGGCGTCCAGGGCGGCCGAGGCGCCGCCAATGGTGGCCGCGCCCAGCGACACGCGTCCGATGTCGAGCGTTTTCATGAAAGTGACGAAGCCCAGCCCGACCTCGCCCAGCACGTTCTCCTTGGGCACGCGCACCTCGTCGAAATTCAGCAGCGAGGTGGGCGAGCCGTGCAGCCCCATCTTCTTCTCCGGCTTGCCGGCTGAAAAGCCCGGCCAGTTGGTCTCGACCACAAAGCAGGTGGCGCCGCCGCGCGCGCCCAGCGATGGATCGGTAACAGCCAGCACCATGATCACGTCGGCGATCGGGCCGTTGGTGATCCACATTTTTTGGCCATCCAGAAAATACGAGTCGCCTTCCAGGGTGGCGCGCAGCTTGATGCCGGCCGCGTCCGACCCGGCGCCGGGCTCGGTCAGCCCAAAGGCGCCAATGGTCTGGCCGGAGCACAGTCCGGGCATATAGCGCCGCTTTAGCTCGGGCGAGCCATCCAGGTACAGGCTCATGGCGGCGATGCCGATGTGGGCGCCGATGATGGTGGCGGTGGAGGGGCAGGCGCGATTGAGCTCCTCCATCAGGATGCAGTAGCCAATCTCACCCGCGCCGGCGCCGCCGTACTCTTGCGAGAACGGGATGCCGAACATGCCCAGCTCGCCCATCCAGCGCAGGATCGCGGGGTCCTGATGGCCGCTGCGGTCGACTTCTTTGGCGCGCGGGGCCAGCTCCTGCTCGCAGAACTCGCGCAGCATCTGGCGCAAAGCGACGTGTTGAGGAGAAAAAGTAAAGTCCATGGCGTGTCCTTCCCCGTTACCCAGGGGCATTCCCGCGCGTGGCATGTGGCCGGCACATTGTGCCGG
>JAYTFQ010000868.1:0-3224 GCA_043734225.1 Anaerolineales bacterium
ACGGCATCCAGTTCGGCCGGCCGCCTTTTGGCAGTTGAACTTTAGCCGCAGACTATGGCCGCTAGAACATTAGTTTGGTATGATTGGTCAGGCTCGCGGCACCCAAGGATCCCAGGCCGCGATTGCCAGCCAGGGAGATCACCATGGACGCTCACGACGACGACCTGAGCCGATTTGCAGCCGAGGGCGCCGCCCCACTGCCGGCCACGCCGGATCAAGGCTATGTTGAAACCGAAGGCGCGCGCATCTGGTATGCCAGTTATGGGGCCGGCGCGCCGGTCATCCTGCTGCATGGTGGCCTGGGCCACAGCGGCAATTGGGGCTATCAGGTGGCAGCGCTTATCCAGGGCGGCTACCGGCCGGTGGTAATCGACAGCCGCGGCCACGGGCGCAGCACTCGTGATGAGCAGCCCTATCGCTATGAGCGCATGGCCGCCGATGTGCGCGCGGTGATGGATCAGCTGAAGATTGAAAAAGCGGCACTGGTCGGCTGGAGCGACGGCGCCTGCACAGCCCTGATCCTGGCGGACCAGACCCCGGCGCGGGCGGCGGGCGTGTTTTATTTTGCCTGCAATATGGACCCCAGCGGCACCCGGGACGATTTCGAATTTACGCCCATTCTCCAGCGCTGCATCGCCCGGCACCGGCAGGACTACGCCCAGCTTTCCGCCACGCCCGACCAGTTCGACGCCTTTTCCAAGGCCGTTGGCCTGATGCAGGGCACGCAGCCCGATTATTCGGCGGACGATCTGGCGCGGATCAGCGTGCCGGTCGCGATTGCGCACAGCGAGCGCGATGAATTCATCAAGCGCGAACACGCCGAATATCTCGCCCGGACCATTCCCCAGGCCGAATTCATCTATCTCCCCGGCGTGAGTCACTTCGCCCCGCTGCAGCGGCCGGAGCTATTCAATGCCGCGATGCTGGGATTCCTGCGCGGAGTTCTGCCATAGCTAGTTTGACTCCCCCGCCCTCCTGATCTAAATTAGACGCGCAGGTCCCAACACACGTTGCTGTTTAGGCTCGAGGCTCACCCATGACCGTCTCGCGCGACAATTCGCTGGCCACCTACAAAGGCATCAAGGACGCCGGCATCCGTTTCATCTCCGCCCTGCCGGAAACCTGGCTGGTGTATCTGCTCCAGTTGGCCGAGGATGACCCAGAGATGACCCTGATCGAAGTAGCCAAGGAAGAAGAGGCCATCGGCATCGCGGCCGGCGCCTATTTCGCCGGCCAGCCCAACGCCCTGTTGATGCAGAACCATGGCTTCCTGGCCAGCATCAACGGCATCGTCTCGCTGGCCCTGCTCTACCGGGTGCCGCTGGTGATGCTGATCGCCATGCGCGGCCACTGGGGCGAGCCGTATCCGTGGCACACCCAGGGGGGCATCCACACCGAGCCGGTGCTGCGCGGCCTGGGCATCCCGTTCGAATTCGCCCGCGACCCGGCCAAGGTGGGCCGGCAGATCATGGAAGCGCAGACGTTCGCTAACAGCTCGCTCTCGCCGGTGGCACTGTTGCTGACTCGCGACCTGATGGAAGACTAGCCATGAAACGCGCCGACTGCATCAAGGCCCTGTATCCCGAACTGCAGGACAAACTGGTGGTGACCATCATGGGCGCCTCGGCCCAGGAACTGTACGACCTGGGCCACTGCGAAGGCTTCTTCTACCTGGAACACGCCATGGGGCTGGCCTCATCCATCGGGTTGGGCCTGGCGCTCAACCTGCCGCATGAAAAGATAGTTGTGATGGACGGCGACGGCTCGGTGCTGATGAACCTGGGCGGCCTGGCCACACTGGCCCGTTATCGCCCGCCGAACATGGTGCACCTGATCTTTGACAACGGCAGCCTGCTCTCCACCGGCGGCTTCGCTTCGCACACCACCTCCGGCGTCACCGATCTGGCCGCCATTGCCCGCGGCGCCGGCTGCCCAAACGTCTCACGCGTCACCAGCCTGTACGAGTTCATGGAAGCCGCCGCCACGGCCTTTGAGGGCAACGAGCTGGCAACCATCGTCGCCAAGGTGGAAGCCGTCGGCCCAGACCATTACGGCATGGATATGAAGCTGCCCGAAAACGCCTTCCGCTTTCAGCGCTATATTGCCGAGCGGCAAAAAAGCACGGGCGCGGGGGCGTGAGGGAGCGGGGGAGAGACGTCCTGACCACTGCCCCTTCGCTTCCCCGCTCCTCTGCGCCGCTCAAACCCAACTAAAGGAGTCTCACACATGGCCCCCGTCACCGTCCTGTCGCTGCTGGTTGAAGAATTGAACAATGGCCGCATCAAAGTCGTCGACCTGACTCAGCCGCTGGCGCCGGATACGCCCGTCATCGGGCTGCCGCCCATGTTTGCCGGCTCGCCCGGGCTGACCGTGGAGCCGATCTCGCGCTACGACGACAAGGGGCCGGCCTGGTACTGGAACATCCTGCACCTGGGCGAGCACACCGGCACCCACTTCGATGCCCCCATTCACTGGGTGACCGGCAAAGACCTGGCCAACAACGCGCTTGACACGATCCCGGCGCGCAAGTTTGTCGGCCCGGCCTGCGTCATCGATGTGACCAGGGAAGTGGCCGCTTCGGAAGACTTCCTGCTCACGCGCGAAGCGGTGCTGGGTTGGGAAGGCCAGCACGGCAAAATTCAGCCGGGCTCCTGGGTGCTGCTGCGCACCGACTGGTCCAAGCGGCTGGACCCGGCCAAGTTTCTGAACGTCAAGGAAGACGGCGCGCACTCGCCCGGCTTCCACAAGGACTGCTCGCACTTCCTGGCTTACGAGCGCGACGTGCTAGGCGTGGGCGTGGAGACGGTGGGCACGGATGCCGGACAGGCCGGCCGCTTCGACCCGCCCTTCCCCAACCACACCACCATGCACGGCGCCGGCAAGTTTGGCCTGGCCAGCCTGCGCAACCTGGACCAACTGCCGGCCACCGGCGCGGTGGTGATCGCCTCGCCTCTGAAGATTGTTGATGGCTCGGGCAGCCCGCTGCGCGTGCTGGCCCTGACCCCGGCTTAATGATCAACCAAAGAAACGCGGCTTTCCAGCCTACTGTGGCATTCACTCTGAGTGGTCATGCCGCACGTGCAGCGTGTTGCGACATGAGAAACCGGCTTATCCAACTCTCTATAACTGTCACTCTGAGAGGTTGTGAACCTATCGACGCCACAGTTCCATGCGGGCAGCACCCGGCGGCGGTGTCGGCGATCGCGGCGCTTGCTGAGGCGAGT
>JAYTFQ010000869.1:0-16199 GCA_043734225.1 Anaerolineales bacterium
TGACCAAGGAAGCCATCGTGCCGGTGCGCTTCACCGATATGGATGTGCCGGGCGTGCGCGAAGTGGACGACAAATTGGTGATCCTGGCAAAACAGTTGAACGCCGCCGTCATCACCAACGACTACAACCTGAATCACGTCGCCAGCCTGCAAGGCGTCAGCGTGCTGAACATCAACGAGCTGGCCAACGCCGTCAAGGCGGTTTTTCTGCACGGCGAGGGGTTGAACGTGAAGATTATCCAGGAAGGCCGTGAGGCCGGCCAGGGGGTGGGCTACCTGGACGACGGCACCATGGTGGTGGTGGACGATGGTCGCGCCCACATCAGCCACGAAGTGCCGGTCGTCGTCACCAAAGTGCTGCAAACCACCGCCGGCCGCATGATCTTCGCCAAGCTAGAGAATGGCAACAACAAACCATGAGCCTGACTATCTACAACACCCTGAGCCGCAAGAAGGAAGAATTCGTGCCGCTAGTGGCCGGGCATGTAGCCATGTATGTCTGCGGCCCGACCGTCTACGACCACGCGCACCTGGGGCACGCCAAAACATACGTCAACTTTGACATGATCGTGCGCTACCTGCGCTATGCGGGCTTCAAGGTGCGCTACGTTCAGAACATCACCGACGTGGGCCACATTCTGGACACCGGCGAGGACCGTATCCTGAAGGGCGCGGCCCGCGAGCGCATCGAGCCGATGGAACTGGTGGAGCGCTACGCCCGCAGCTACTTCTCGGACATGGCGGCCCTGGGCGTGCAGCCGCCCGACATCTCCCCGCGCGCCTCGGGACACATCACCGAGCAGATTGAAATGATCAAGCTGCTGCTGGAAAAGGGCAACGCCTACGAAGTCAACGGTTCGGTGTACTTTGACGTGCGTTCCTATCCCGCCTATGGGAAGCTTTCCGGACGGCTGGTGGAGGAGCAGACCGAGGGCGCGCGCGTGGCCGTGCGCGAAGAAAAGCGCAGCGCCGAAGACTTTGCCTTGTGGAAACGCGCCGAGCCGGAACACATCCTGCGCTGGCCCAGCCCGTGGGGCTGGGGCTACCCCGGCTGGCATATCGAGTGCTCGGCCATGTCGACCAAATATCTCGGCCCGACCTTCGACCTGCACGGCGGCGGCATCGACAACATTTTCCCGCACAACGAGTGCGAGATCGCGCAGGCCGAGGCCGCCACCGGCCAGCAGTTTGCCCGCTTTTGGCTCCTGGGCGGCTCACTGACCGTGGACGGGGTCAAGATGAGCAAGAGCCTGGGCAACTTCACTACCATCAAGGCTTTGCTCAAGCGCTACAAACCCGAGGCTCTGCGTTTCTTCATCCTGTCCGGCCACTATCGCAACCCAATTGACTTCTCGGATGGGGCGCTGGAAGCCGCCAGCAAGGGCTGGGAACGGTTGATCGCCCCGGCGCTGGCGGTGCGCGAGCGACTGCGGGCCACCGCGGCCGGCGCGACGGCCAGCGGCAGCGCCGCCAACGCCGAGGTGGCCGCCCTGGCGGCCGACATCAAGCGGCGCTGCCTGGAAGCCCTGGACGACGACTTTAACGCCCCGGTGGCCGTGGCGGCCCTGTTCGACTTTTCGCGCAGCGTGAACACGCTCTTGAGCGCCGCCGCCCAGCCCGGCCAGGCCGACCTGGAGGCCCTCGACGGCGTGTATCGCAAGATCGGCGGACAGGTGCTGGGCATTGTGCCGGAGCAAGCCGCCTCAGGCGCCAGCGCCGAGCGCGAAGCCGCCCTGATCCGGCTGTTGATCGAGCTGCGCGCCGAAGCCCGCCAACACAAGGACTTTGCCCTGGCCGATTCCATCCGCGAGCGGGCGCGCCAACTGGGCGTCTTGCTGGAAGACGGCAAGGACGGCACCATTTGGAAGATTGCCTGAGCTGAAAGCCGGCCCGCATGCCGCGTGAAGTCCTCTTCCGGCGGAACGCCGTGCGCGAGTGCCTGCTGGCCGGGCGGCGCGTCATTTATCGCTTAACCATATCTGATGAGCTGGACCGCACGGCCGCGGCCGACATCCTGGCCGAAGCGCGCCGGCGCCGGCTGCCAATCCAGGAAACCGACAAGAAAAGCCTGAATCTGGCCACACGTGGCGAGCCGCACCAGGGCGTGCTGCTGGAGGTGGGCGACTATCCGTATGTGGCGCTGGATGACCTGACCGCCTATGCCGCGGAGCGCGGCGAGCCGCCGCTGCTGGTGCTGCTCGACCTGGTGCAGGACCCGCGCAACGTGGGCGCGCTGCTGCGCACGGCCGAAGCCATGGGCGCGCACGGCATCGTCATTCAGGAGCGGCGCGGCTGCGAGATCACGCCGACCGTGGTCACCACCTCGGCCGGCGCGGCGGAGCATTTGCGGGTGGCGCAGGTGACCAACTTGGTGGATGCCATGCAGCGCCTCAAACGCCAGGACGTGTGGCTGTTTGGGCTGGGGTTGGGGCCGGAAGCCGAGCCTTTGGACCAGGTGGACCTGGACCTGCCGCTGGGGCTGGTCATCGGGAATGAAGGCGACGGGTTGCGGCGCCTGGTGCGCGACCGCTGCGACCGGCTGCTGAAGCTGCCCATGTACGGCCGGGTGCAGTCGCTCAACGCCGCCGTGGCTGGCTCGCTGGCGCTGTATGCGGCGCGCACCGCCCGCCGCCGGCCGGCGCGGCCGCGCCAATAGCCCGGTCGTCTCAGTTGCGCAAACAGCCGGTCGCGTTACAATCAGCCACAGATGAGCCTGCCGCAAGTTTCCAAGCCAATGTCGCCGCCTTCCGGCCTGCTGCCTGGCAGCCTGGACCGCGAGCTGCGCGCGCTGGTCGACACCGTCGAGCTGCGCGTCAAGCAATACTTGCAGCCGCGCAGCGACAATGACGAGCAGACCGATCACCTGCGCCACGTCGCCGACCGCACCCGCTGGCTGTATTACAGCGAGCTGCAGCGCAACAATCCCGGCGCCAGCGTGCGCATTTCCGAGCACGAAGATGCGCTGATCCAGGCTTGCGTGTTGAGCCACGACATTGGCAAGTGGATCCCGCGTGACGATCTGCGCGCCCTGATGCCCAATGACCTCGGCACGCTGGCCCCCACCTTCGCCGAGCTCAAATTCACCACGTTTCAGAGCGACCTGTTCTTGCTGGCGCTGCGCCGGCGTTTTGGCCTGCCGCAGGATGGCTACACCGCCGAATATGACTCAGCCCACCACCTGGTGAGCGCCTTTCTGCTCGTCACAGATGCCTCCCTGGGCTTTCACCAGATCGACCCGGCCGACCAGGCCCGCCTGATCACAATGATCGTCGGCCATCAGTTTGGCAGCTATTTCAAGGAAAGCCTGCTGAATATCAGCCTGCGCGAAGGCAGCGAGGTCACCACCGGCATGCTGATGGACGTCAGCCGGCCCGACCGGGTGGTGGGCGACTTGTTGGCCAGCTCGTTCCACGATGCCGACATTTCCGACCTGCTGTTTGTCGGCAGCCTGGAGCGGCGCCCCAACCGCGAGGACATCTTCCACACCGGCGGCCTGGTGAAAATCTTGATGATCAACTTCACCAACTGCATCTTCCAGGTGCCCATGGCGCCCACGGAGCTGGAGGGGTGTTTGCGTTCCTGCCAGGCCACGGTGCACAACGCTTGCAAGGAATTCATCACCCAGACCGCCACTGAACACGGCTTCCGCTGGCGGCGCGAGGCCAAGCGTTTCCTCAGCATACTGCGCGAGCGGACCGTCTATGACCGGCTGAATGGCGCCCTGCTCGATCACAGCCAGTCGAATGCGGACCGGCTGACCACGGTGCGCAGCCTGGCCCGCCTACAGGCGCGCGACTTCCTCACCCGTCCGGACGATCCGGCCGACCAGCTCCCATAACGAAGAACAGGCAAAGACGAGCGCAGCGGGCCGATGACATTGGCCCGCTGCGCTCGTCTTTGCCTGTTCTCAAATTGCTTGCCAGGGATCTTGGAAATTGCCGATCACAACCGGGTCAAAGGTCAAGTTGCGCGGGCTGGCCAGCAGCCAGGCCACCTGCTCGGCCACTGTCTCCGGCGACATCATCTCCGCCCGCACGGCGGCTGGCGCTTGCCCCTCCCAAACCGGGGTATCGGTCGCCGCCGGGCACACGGTCAGCACGCGGATTTGGTGCCGCTGCCCTTCCACGGCCAGCACCCCGCCCAGAGCGTTCAGCCCGGCCTTACTGGGGGCATAGGCAGCGTTGCCTGCGAAGGCCCGCACCGCGGCAATTGAGCTGAGGTTGACGATCTGCCCCCCGCCGGCCTGACGCATGTGCGGCCAGACGGCCCGGCAGCAGGCAAATGCGCCGCGCAGGTTCACCGCCAGGGTCACGTCGAACAGCTCCAACGAGGTGTCTTCAAACGCGGCCAGCCGGAAGATACCCGCGGCGTTGACCAGGATGTCGATGCGGCCCGCCACGGCCAGCGCGGCGGCGGTCAGCCGCGCCACCTGCTCGGCCTGGGTGACGTCGGTTGGCACAACCGTGGCCGCCCACCCCGCGGCCCGGATCGCGTCCGCCGTGGCGGCCAGCGCTTCTGGCCGCCGGCCGGCCAACACGCCGTGCGCGCCGGCCGCAGCCAGGGCGCGGGCGATGGCGGCCCCCAGGCCGCTGCCCGCGCCGGTCACAATAGCGGTCTGTCCCGCGAACGGGCGCTCCATCACGGGTGCCCCTTCATCCGCTACAGGGGAATGTTGCCGTGTTTCTTCTGCGGGTTGCTGTCACGCTTGTTGTGCAGCATCTCCAGCCCGTTAATCAAGCGCGCGCGCGTCTCGTGCGGCTCAATCACGTCGTCGATGTAGCCGCGGCTGGCGGCCACATACGGGTTGGCAAACTTCTCGCGGTATTCCGCCACCAGCTCGGCCTTGCGCGCCACGGGGTCGGCCGCCTGGGCCAGCTCCTTGCGGAAGATGATGTTCACGGCTCCCTCCGGCCCCATCACCGCGATTTCAGCGGTGGGCCAGGCCAAGTTCAGATCGCCGCGGATGTGCTTGGAGCTCATCACATCGTAGGCCCCGCCGTAGGCTTTGCGCGTGATCACGGTCAGCTTGGGCACGGTGGCTTCGCAGTAGGCATACAGCAGCTTGGCCCCGGAGCGGATAATGCCGCCGTGCTCCTGTTTGACTCCCGGCAGAAAGCCCGGCACGTCTTCAAAGGTGACAATCGGAATGTTGAAGCAGTCGCAAAAGCGGATGAAACGGGCGGCCTTTTCGGAGGCGTCGATATCCAGCACGCCTGCCAGCACCGCCGGCTGGTTGGCCACAATGCCCACGCTGTGCCCGCCCAGCCGCGCGAAACCCACCACCACGTTCATGGCATATTGCTCGTGGATCTCAAAGAACTCAGCGCCGTCCACCACCAGGCCGATGAGCTCTTTCACGTCATACGGCTTGTTCGGGTTGTCGGGCACGATCGCGTCCAGGCGCGCCTCCGTGCGCAGCGGGTCGTCGTTGCTGGGCACGAACGGCGGGTCCTCCATATTGTTCTGGGGGATATACGACAGCATCTTGCGAATGAGATACAGCGCGTCGGCCTCATTGTCGGCCACGTAGTGGCACACGCCGGACATGGCGCTGTGCACGCTGGCGCCGCCCAGATCCTCGAAGCTGACATCCTCGCGGGTGACGCTCTTGACCACATCTGGGCCGGTCACAAACATATAGCTGGTGTTCTTGACCATGAAGATGAAGTCGGTCAGCGCCGGCGAATAGACCGCGCCGCCGGCGCATGGGCCCATGATGGCCGAAATCTGGGGGATGACGCCCGAGGCCAGGGTGTTGCGCAGGAAGATATCGGCGTAGCCGCCCAGCGACACCACGCCTTCCTGAATGCGCGCCCCGCCAGAGTCATTCAGCCCGATCAGCGGCGCGCCCGACTTCATGGCCATGTCCATCACTTTACAAATTTTTTCGGAGTGGACCTCGCCTAGCGACCCGCCAAAAACTGTAAAGTCTTGCGAGAAAACATAGATCAGGCGGCCATTGACGGTACCCCAGCCGGTGACCACCGAATCGCTCATGAACTGCTGCCGGTGCAAGCCAAAATCGTGCGTGCGATGGGTCACAAAGGCATCCAGCTCGCGAAACGAGCCCTTGTCCAGCAGCAGATCGATGCGTTCGCGGGCTGTCAGGCGCCCATTCTTGTGTTGCGCTTCCACCCGCGCGGCGCCCCCGCCCCGCTTGGCCTCTTCCTTGCGTTGCCGCAGGGCGTCAATCTTCGGATCATTGGTCATGGACATTTCCTATGTGTCATTTATTCTGAAAATGACTGCCGTATTCCCGGTCGCAATAAACTCACCCACACAACCAGCAGCAGCGCTGCATCCAGTCCGGCATAGAACCAGGTCGTTGTCCGCAGGTAATCCGATTGGCCGAAAAGCAGCTGCTGAATCCAGGCCTGCGCCAGATACAGCGTCACGGCCGCCACGGTGCCCCAACGCGCCCAGTGCTTCAGGCGCCACAAGCCCAAGGCTAGCAGGCCAAAAGCCGCCACCCAGAACGCCGCGCTGACAATCGTCACGGCCGGCGGCAGACGGAGCGGCAGGCTAGCCAGGACAGTATAACGCTGAACCCCGCCGGCCAGACTGAGGACGTTGAACCCCGCTATAAACAACACGAGGAGTGCCAGTAAAGTTACGGATCGCGGGCGGGGCATGGGGTGGGGTCGGCGCTGGGCTCACCTGCGGCGCCGGCGGCAACCGAAGCCAACAACAGGCAGAGAGGTCGCAGCCGCTCAGTTTAGCAGGGTGATTTTGCCCAGAACGTCGCCCTGGTCCAGCCGTTGGTGCGCGGCGCATATGTCCGCCAGGGGGAAACTGCTGTCGATCACCGGCTTCAGGCGCCCGGCGAACACCAACCCCATGACCGTGGCAAACTCGGCCCGGGTGCTCATGGTCGAGCCAATCAGGCTCAGGTGCTTGCCGAACATAAACCGATTGTCAAGCTCCACCATGGGGCCGGCGGTGTTGCCCACCGTCAGGATGCGGCCGCCGCGGCGCGCCGAGCGCAAGCTGGTCATCAAGGTCGAGCCAATCACATTGTCCACCACCACATCCACCCCGCGTTTTTGGGTCAACCGATACACCTCGCGCCCCCAATCCACTTGGGAGCGGTCAATCAGCACATCGGCGCCCAGCGCTGCGGCCAATTCCAGTTTGCGCGCGTCCGAGCCGACCACAAACACGCGGCAGCCGGCCAGTTTGGCAATTTGGATGGCGGCCGTGTTGACGCCCCCGCCCGCGCCCACTACCAGCACGGTCTCGCCCGCCCGCACCTGCCCGCGGGTAATCAGCGAGTGCCAGGCCGTCTGAAAAACCAGCGCCGCGGCGGCGGCCTGCTCGAACGGCACCTCATCCGGCAGCGCCAACAGCTGGCGTTCGGGCACGGCCACATAGTCGGCCTCGGTGCCCGGAATGGTTTCACCCAGCAGGTTCCAGCGCAGGCACAGGTTGTCCTGCCCGGCCGCGCAAAATTCGCACACCCCGCAGCCGATGTTGGTGTTGATGACAACCCGCGCGCCGGGCTGAAACAGGCTCCCGCCCCGGGCCACCTCGCCCGCCCCATCCGAGCCGAGGATATGCGGCAGGGGCAGCTTCAGGCCCGGATAGCCATCGCGTGTCCACTTATCCACCCGGTTGAGCGCCGCCGCGCGCACCCGCACCAGCACCATGCCCGGCTCCAGCACCGGGTCTGGCTGCTCGCCATATTCCATCACATCTGGGCCGCCATGGCGGCTGAAGAATGCAGCTTTCACGATAATCCTTTGTGCCTGCGAGGCGTTAGCCGGGCGAGGATTTGGCGGCCGGCACGTGCCGGCGCGAGGCGGCGCTGGGCCCCCGCCAAACCCACCGCAGCCAAAACAGGGTCATATCCTGCAAGGTGCCCACAATCTGGCGCCAGCGCGCGCCCGTGGCCTGGCCGGTCAAGCGCGGCACATACCGGATTGGCACCTCCACCAGGCGCGCGCCTAGCGCATGCGCCTTAATCAGTATCTCCGCCAGGAAGAACGCGCTGTGGCCATACTCGATCTCAATCCCCTGCAGCGCCGCCAGCCGATACAGGCTGATGTATTGGAATTGATGCAGCTGCATGCGGAACAAGACCCGCACTAGAGTGATGTTGGTATAGTGTACCAAACGGCGAAAGCCTGAATAGTCGCTGATATCCGAGCGGTTGCCAACGACGATATCCGCTGCGCGGCTGGCCTCCCAATACTTACGCAGCTCGGTGGGATCCAGGGCCAGGTCGGCCGGTATCAAAATCAGCCACTCGCCGCGGGCGCTCGCCATGCCGGTGACGAATGCCGGGCCGATCCCCTGGTTGCGGGCGTGATGCACCACCCGCACCAGCGGGTTCGCGGCCGCCAGGGCATCGGCCATTGGGCCGGTGCCATCCTGGCTGCCATCGTCCACAATCAGGATTTCCGCCTCCAGGCCCAGGACCGCCAGTTGATCACGCACGACTTCCACACAGCCGGTGAGTCCAGCCTGCTCATTGTAAGCAGGGATTAGCACCGTCAAGGCCAACCGGCCGCTCACCTGGCTCAACTCCAGTGAAACTGGCCGTCAGGTCCCACGTGCAGCCAGCGGCCCTCGCGGGCCGAGTTGAGCAGCGCTTGCGCCAGGATCAGGGCTCGCCGGCCATCTTCGCCGGTGACCAATGGCTGCGAGTGATCGCTAACGGCCTTGACGAAAGACCGCAGCTCACGCTCCAACGGCTCAACTTTGTTGACGCGCAGTTTGAGGACATCGCCTTCTTCCACGCCGCGAAACAAGGCCAGCGTGTCCCACCGGCTGGGCGCTTCGGCGTTTTGGTAGAAATACAAGTCCTGGTGAATGTAGTCAACCAGGTACATGCCGCCCTCGCCAGTGATGCGCAGCTCGCGGATTTTGGCGGGCGTCAGCCAGTTGATATCCAGCACGCCCACGACGCCATTGGTAAAGCGCAGGATGGCCGACAGCATGTCCTCGTGGGCGGCGTGCACATTGCGGCCCACATCCGCCACCAGTTGCGAAGCCTCGCAGCCCAGCAGGTAGCGCATGATGTCCAGCTCGTGCGTGGCCAAATCCAGCACCACGCCCACATCCGAAACATAGCTCGGGAACGGCGACAGCCGCCGCGCCTGCATTTGGAAGATCCGGCCCAGCTCGACGTGGTCCAGCCGGCGCTTCAGCTCCACAATCGCCGGATTGAAGCGCTCGATATGGCCCACGGCCAGGGTCACCCCGCGCGCGGCGGCGGCCTGGATCATGTCATCAGCCTGCTCCACCGTGGCGGCAATCGGCTTTTCAACCAACAAATTGACGCCACGCGCGATGGCGGCCAGCGCCACCGGATGGTGCAGCATGGTGGGCACGGTCACCGAAACCACATCCAACTGCTCGGCTTCCAGCAGCTCCACATGGCTGAGGTAGGTCGGCACCTTGAACCGGCGCGCGGCCCGCTCGCGCCGTGTGTCGCTGGGGTCGGCGACGGCGGCCAGCTCCACACCGTCCATTTCATGGTAGATGCGGGCGTGATGCTGCCCGATGGAGCCAAACCCGATGACGGCGGCGCGTATCATAGCGCTTTGACCGCGGCCGCGATCCGCTCCAGGTCAGACGCACTCAGCCCTGGATGAACCGGCAGTGACAAGACTTCGGTGCTGGCCTGCTCGCTGCAGGGCAGGCGATCGGTGTAGCCCAAATCACGGTACAGCGGCTGCTGATGGATCGGCAGCGGGTAATACACGCCGGCGCCGATAGCGGCCTGGCGCAGCGCGCTCAGGGCGGCGTCGCGGTCACGCCCGAGCAGCCGCAGCGTATATTGGTGAAAGACATGCGTGGCCCCGGCGCGAATGCGCGGCGGGAGCACATGGCCGCAGCCGGCCAGTTGTTCGGTCAGCGCCGCCGCGTTGGCCTGGCGCTGGCGGTTCCAGGCGTCGACCTTGAGCAATTGGGCCAGTCCAATCGCCGCTTGCAGGTCAGTCATGCGCCCGTTATAGCCCAAAATGACGTGCTGGTAGCGCTGCGGGCTGCCGTGCTCGCGCAGCAGCCGAATGCGGGCGGCGATCTCATCATCGTCAGTGGTCACCATGCCACCCTCGCCGGTGGTCATGTTCTTGGTCGCGTAAAACGAGTAACAGGCCGTGCCGAACGCGGCCAGCGGCCGGCCGGCCTCCAGTGCGCCATGCGCCTGGCAGGCATCTTGAATCAGGGCCAGATGGTATTTCTCGGCGATCGCTGCCAGAACCTCCAGCGCGCACGGCTGCCCAAACAAATGCACGGGCACAATCGCGCGCGTGCGCGGGGTAATGTGCTTTTCAACTTGCGCCGGATCCAGATTGAACGAATCGGCTTCGATATCGGCAAAAACCGGCCGGGCGCCGGTGTACAGCACACTATTGGCCGAGGCGACAAAGCTGAACGACGACGTAATGACTTCGTGGTCTGGCCCAATGCCGTGCGCCAGCAGCGCCAGATGCAGCGCGGTGGTGCCGGATGTCACCGCCACGGCGTGCCGGGCGCCGCACCAAGCCGCAAAGCGCGCCTCGAATTCGCGCACCAGCGGCCCCTGGGCCAACTGGCCGGAAGCCAGCACCGCCGCCACGGCGGCCTGCTCTTCGGGCCCCATCGTCGGGCGAGAGATTGGAATAAAGTTCATGGCTCAAAAGTCCAACCGTCGTCCGGGCAGCGCCAAACGGTCCCGTCGAGCGTCAAGCGTTGGCCGCAGCGGCACACATAGCCCACCCGGCTGGCCGGCACGCCCATCACCAGGGCGTGCGGCGCCACCGAACGGGTGACCACCGCGCCCGCCGCGACCATGGCAAACCGGCCAATCTCCACATTCGGCAAGATCACCGCGCCGGCGCCAATCGAGGCGCCATAGCCCACGTGGATCGGCCCGACCGTCCAATCCGCGTCGGCTTTCAACTCGCCCTCGGGCGTGATGGCCCGCGGCAGCCGGTCGTTGGTAAAGCAGGCCTGTGGGCCGACAAACACGCCGTCCTCCACGGTCAGTCCGTGATACAGCAGCGCCCCATTTTGGATTTTGACGTTGTTGCCGATGATGACTCCGGTGTCGACGTAGGCCCCCTTCCCCACAATGCAATTGGCGCCAATCACCGCGCCTTCACGCACCTGAGCCTGATGCCAGATTTTTGTGCCCTCGCCAATTTGGGCCTGCGGGGAGACCTCGGCTGTTGGATGAATCATGCCAAACCCTTAATGTAAGGCGATTTCCCGCACATGGATCTGGGCCGTGTCGCCGCTTTCCAGGTTTTTGATCTCTAAGCGGAGCACCGAAACCGGCTGCTGGCCATTCGCAAATCCAATGGTCAGATGTGGATCGGGCGGTTGCGCTTTATACGACTGGCTGAACACCGGCGCCGGGGCCTGATCGCCCGCGCCGGCCACCAGGGCGGTCACCGAGAACGAATCCATGGATCCCAGGTCGAGGCCCAGGCCGCCCAGGGTGCGCGGCGTGGGGAAATGCAGCTCAATGACCAGCGGATTGGCCTCTTTCCCGCGCACCAACGTAAACGTGTCGCCGTCAAAAATATCAGGCAAGCCGCCCGCATCAAAGCGGGAGTGGATGGCGGTGACCGTCTGTCCATCCAGCTGAATGGTGTCCGTCACAGGCTGCCGGCGGGCGGCCTCTTCCGCGCCAAAGATCGCGGCGGCCTGGTCCGAGTAAGTGAGGCGCGCAAAATAGAAACCGGGGGTGCCGTCGGGATAGGGCAAGACGCGCTCGACCTGCACCGAGCTGAATTTGAGGTCCTTGACCGCTGCCTGATACTCACCCGGCGTCATGACCAAGACCGTGTTGCTCAAGTCGTTTTGATTCGAGGTGTAATAGTCGATGTCGCGGATGAGAACCCGCGCCTGCTGGGCGGGGGTCAAAAAGAATGCCGTAAATTCATCGGTGCCGTTGGCCCAGGTCGACGAAACCATCACCTTGACGTTTGGATCCGCGGCCAGTTCCGCCGGCACTGCTTCGCCAAACAGCTGTTGGGCGCCGTATTGCATGCCATACAAACCATAGTCTCGAAACCACAGCGGCCCGTTGGCCAGCGCGTCTTGCAGCATCCCGATGCTGGCCCAGGCCAGCACCGCAAACGTCGCGAGGCTTATCAGGGCAAAGGGTATAGCGGACGCCGGCCGCCACTTCTCCAGCCGGCTGCTGATCCAGCTCAAAATGGCATTCAGCCCTAGGCCGGCCAGCAAGGCGGTGGTAATAACCAGCGGCAGCACGCGCGTGATGCCGACGCCAACCAGCGAGGCGCCCACCGGCGCCGCCAGGGCCGAGAGCAGTACGGCCCGATGCGGCGATGAACGCAGTTGCCGCAGGCAAACCAGCAAGCCCACCAGCACCAGCGGCAGCAGCGCCAGGCCCATGTGACCATAGCCCAGCATGGTATGCCGCGGCAGGTCGTGATCATTGGGGAAAAACAAATATTGCGGGCTCAGGCCGTACAGATAGGTCTGCGCAATGAGCTGAATTTTCTGGCCGGTGGGAATGTTCTGGGTCAGGAACGAATCGATCGCATGCAGCGTATCGCCAAAGGCGTTGGGATGCTGCAAACGGAACAGCACCAGCGGCAGGGCCAGCAGCAGGCCCAGCAGCAGCCCGCGGGCCAGCACGCGCCGCTGAGCCCAATGGTAGCGCCAGTCGGAGATCAGCAGCAAGCCGCCCATCGCAGCCATCAGGCTTTGCCCGTTCGAATAGGTGTAGAACGCTGCCGCGCCCAGCAGCAAGGCGCCATACAAATAGCGCGGCGACCGTGTCCGGTAGAGCATGTAACACAGCAAGAAACAGGCGAAGAACGAGACCATGATCACGGTCTCAAAAGCCGTGCGGCTGTGCAAAAACCAGGCCGGGACCAGCCCCAGCAAGAGCGCCCCAATCCACCAGAAGCGCTGCTTGAACACATCCTTGAAGATCAGGGCCACGGCCAGGGCGCCGAACAGGCTGAACAGTGACGACGTGGCCCGGGTTACTAACAGCGACTTGCCAAACAGAAGCAGCGGCAGCGCGTGGATGTACACCGACAGCAGCGGCGTCCAGCGGTTGGCGGCCGCGTCGAAATAGACCGGGAACCAGTTCCCAGCCGCGTCGCGGAAACCATGGGCAATCAACTGCAGGGCAAACAGCGGATTGGCTGTCTCGTCGGCGAAGAAATAGATCGGGAAGCGATCGAGGGCGTACAGGCGGGTGAAGGCGTAAATGCCCAGCGACAGAGCGAACAGCACCCCGCCCAGGGTGGCCACCGTTTCGACCGGCTTGACATTGACCCGCGAAATTTCCAGCCGGACACCCAACACATGGATGGTCCACGGGCCAGCGCCGCCGGCCAGTCGTTGGTTAAGCTGCTGCCAGGCGGGCCAATGGCGCGGCGCCCGCAGGCTGGCGCGCACCTCGGCCAAGCGGAACGGCAGGTCGCTGAGCAGCCAATAGCCGGTCAGCAGCAGGCATAGCAAGCTGATAAGCAGGCCAACATAGAATGATATGGGCTGATAGGAAAACAGGTATTGATGCACACCGGGCAGCGCCGCCGCCGCCAGATAGCCGCCCACGTTTTCGATAGACGCGCTGTGCCCATCAATCGTCAGCCGCCAGCCCGGATAGCTGATGGCGAGCGTCACCACGGTCTGCCGGCTGCTGCCGTCCGCGATCATTTCGATCTGGTTTGGATTGGGCGCAAAAGCCACCAGCGGGCTGACATCATCGCTGCGCAACTCGCCCTGATCCTGCGCCTGGAGCGCTTGATCCGTTGCCAGGAAGGCGTAGGGCAAATTATGCGGCAGTTGATAGATGGTGTAGCCATCCATCTGCTGCACCACCGTTGGATCGGCGCCCATGTCCGGGGTGGGCGCGTGATCATTCGAGAGCACCCAATATTTCGGCCGGGCCTCGACCTGGCGGATATTAATCTGGCCGTCGGTCCGGCGGATGTCGTCGAAGGCGTACCAGGCGTTGAGGTAATGCAGTCCGTTTGAAAGCCAGGCCTGGTGCCAATCGGACAAATCGCCGACGTAGTAGTTGGTCAAATCGTGCGCGCGCAGCCAACTAGCGACCTGCCCGGAAGCCGGGAACGCGTCTGTGGGCTGCAGCGCCTTCTGATTGGTCTGGTAAAGATCATTGACCGACCAGACCATGAACGCCAGCAGCAGCCCGGCCACGCCCACGGCCGCGGCGCGAACCGCCACCGATCCGGCGCCGGCGCGCGCCGGCGCGGTTTCCGGCAGCAGCAGGGTCCGGGCAGCCGGCCAGACGAGCAGCCAGAGCGTGTCCAGCGCCAGGCCGGCCAGCGCGATCAGCGCGCAGGCCCCATAGACCAACATGCGCGTCGGGTAGCGGAATTCATATAACAGCGGCACCTTGAGGTATAAATCACGCCAGGGCATGTCGCGCAGGTCGATCCAAACAAACACCACCAGGATCATCAAGCCAAACAGAATCAGCGGCCGGCGTTCGCGTTTCCACAGCGCCAACGGCAGCAGGGCCAGCGCCATAAACGGCCACCAGCCAATGTAGCCGTAAAATTCCTCGCGCGTCAGGCTGGCCGCCGCGTCCGGGCGGTTGGAATCGGGGGAAGTAAAGTCGAGCAGCACTTGTTTGAACGTCTGCGAGTCAGTCAACTGCAGATTGACGGCTTTGCTCAGGCGCGGCCACATGCCGGCCAGCGGCAAGAGCTGCAGCGCGATCAGGCCCAGGGCCACTATGCCGATCACCGCCAGTACCTGCACCCGCTGCCAATTCACCCGCCACACCGGGCGCCAACTTAAGACCAGCGCCGGCGCCATCAGGACCAGCACCACCAGCATGTAATAGGCGTAGTACACGTTCCCAGACAGGAACAACAACGCCAGCGCGCCGATGGCGATGGCCGTGTGGCGCCGCCGATGCGTGCGCAGCGCGGCCAGCAGGCCCGCCAAAGCCCATGGGATCCAGGCAAACCCAAAGACGAAGAGATAGTGGCCCTGATAAAACCGGCCCACCGCCGGACCGCACAAGGCAAAGAACAGCGCCGCCCACATCCGGGCTGGCCGGCTAAATCCTAACACCTTGCCCAGGTACCACATGCCCCAGGCCGCCGCCAGGAAGCTCAGCAGCAGGGCTATCTTATAGCCATCTAAAACGCCGGCGAGCAGGATCGGCACTGAGACGAGCGGGTTAAAGATCGAGAGCATCGGGTCGCCGACAAACGGCAGGCCCGAGCGCATATACGGGTTCCATAGGGGAAAAGTCGCGTTCTTCAGCCCGTTGAGCAGCACCCAGCCCGGCATTTGAAAAACCTGGGCCTCGTTGCCGGGCAGGATCGAAGTTGAGCCAAACTTCAAGAACACCGCGCAAAAGCTCGTCACCACCAGGCCAACCAGCAGCCACTCCAGGGCCAGGTCGCGCCATGCAACCCGGATGCCCACTGGCGCGGTTTCCTGGGCTGGATGTAACAAGACACCCGACCAGGACCTTTGCAGTGCGCCCGGTTTCAGGTTCGCCCTGGCCCAGCCCTGTAAGCGGTCTGGGAGCGTGGTCCAGCCGTGCTGGAGCTGGTCCCATAAGCTGGGCGCGCTGGAGCTAGAACTGGCGGGACCGCCAGCCGCGGGCTGCGGGGCGCCCGCGCCGGCCTGCGAGGTTTCGCTTGCAAAAAAAGCGGCGGCCGGCCGTTCAGGCCGGCCGGCAGGCACAGCCGCCGGGGCCGCGCTGCTTGGCAAGCGGGCATAACGCAGCCAGGTGAGGATGGGGGAGTACAGCCCCAACACCCGCACCTGCGGCTTGGTGGCATCCACCCGGGCGGCGCGCCGCCAAAAGTAAAGCAGGCCGGCCGCAACCAGCACGGCCAGCCCACCAATTGCCCATTGCAGCACAGCCTGCTGACTCATGAATTCTTTATCCGACCAACCACGAATAACGCGCATTGCGCGTCCGGATCAGTGCGCCTAACCCAATTATAACAGGGCGATTCGCGAGAATTATGCCCCTAATCCCGGATTCGGCAAGGACGGGCCGGCGTTGGCCTCAGCGGCGGGCTCTTGCGACGTTGGGCCGGCGGGCGGCGGGCGCAAAAAGAAAAGCCTGGCCGCCACCGCCAATCCGGCGATCGTCAGCAGCAGGCCGACCACCACGTCCCACGGCAAGTAGGAGAACTGATAAATATGACTGCCAGCCGGCGCCGCCACCGACAGCCACGGACCGCTAAACAGCGGCAGGCTAGCGGATTGGTGGTCGAGCCAAACAAACCA